>JAFLBG010000033.1 GCA_017303975.1 Bacteroidota bacterium | reverse complement strand
CGGGAAAACAAATATAACATTGACCTTTGAATACCTAATGGCAGGGGAAGGTAATAATGATTATGGTGAAATTTTTTACTTTGATGGAACAACATGGTCTTCTTTAGGAAAACCTGCAACGGTAAACTGCGCACATTTTTTATTCGGCTGTGGCAATGAAGGTGCTTGTGGAACTTCCCTATTTTTGGGTCAGGGAGTATGGGCTTCGCACTCAATTGTACTTCCTGCTTCTGCAAATAATAATGCAAATGTCAAGATTGGATTTCTGTGGGTAAATAATGGCAATAATGTGGGGACAGACCCTTCTTTTGCGATAGATAATGTAATATTAAGCACAACAGTAACATCAACCCCTCCAGTAGCAAACTTCAGTATCTCTGCAGCTTCTGTGTGCGAGGGTAATTGCGTTAGTTATACCGATATGAGTACCAATACGCCAACATCTTGGGCTTGGAGCTTCCCGGGTGCAACACCTACTTCGTCTACATTACAAAACCCAACTAATATTTGCTACAACACTGCGGGTGTATATAACGCTTCGCTTACCGCTACCAACGCTTCAGGCTCTAACACAACTGTTAAAACATTTACTGTGCTTGCCAAACCCACCATTTCAGTCAGCTCAAATACAGTGGCTTGTTCCGGAGGTACCGTAACATTAACAGCCAGTGGCGGCACTTCTTATAGTTGGCTACCTGCAACTGGTTTAAATACTACATCGGGGGCTAGTGTTAATGCAACACCATCTGCTACCACATCCTATACTGTTTTAGGCATAGGTTCAAATGGCTGTGTAAATACAGCAGTAGTTACCGTGAGTGTAAGCAGCATAAATGTTGTTATATCGGGCAATCAAAATATTTGTCCGGGCTCTCAAACTACCCTAACAGCAAGCGGAGGAAGCACTTATACATGGTCACCCAATCAAGATATATCATCAACTACGGGGGCTGTAGTCACTTTTTCTCCGGCCAGTACAACGGTTTATTCTCTTTCTGCTAGCAATGGCAGTGGGTGTAGCAGTAGCACCACACTTACTATTACAGTTGCCAATCCAAGTGTAAGCCTTATTGGAAATCCGGTTACATGTCAAGGTATAGGCGTTTCTTTAAGCGGTGCAGGCGCAGGTTCTTACGACTGGACAAGCGCAACAAGCAGTACCATTGGCTCTCCGGTTACATTGTCTCCAACTACAACAACTACCTATACACTAACCGGAACAAACTCGGGAGGATGCTCTGCCTCTACCGTATTTACATTAACAGTAAATCCATCCCCAACAATTACATTGCCAAGTACAGCCATTGTTTGTCAAGGAAGTTCAACCATACTCAGCGCATCGGGTGCTAACACCTACAGTTGGGCTCCATCAACAGGACTTAATACTACTTCGGGTGCTAGTGTAACTGCATCGCCAACAGCCAACACAACCTATACAGTAGTTGGAACAAGTGCATTTTCGTGTACAGCAGAAGCAACAGTTGCGGTTACAATCGATAATTTTTCGGTAACAATTAGCGGGCTAACACAAATTTGCCCAGGAGGCAATACTACTCTTACTGCAAGTGGGGCCGCAAGTTATACTTGGTCTCCGAATACAAATATTTCTTCTACTACCGGGGCGGTTATTACATTTTCGCCATCTAGTAGCACAGTTTACTCTGTTACGGCACTTAGTTCTAATTCATGTGCAGTAACCTCTACTGTTGCGATTACAGTAAGCTCTCCAACGGTAAGTGTTCTTGGGAATACATCTGTTTGTATTGGAAGTTCTTCAACATTATCAGGTTCTGGAGCGTCACAATATATTTGGGCTACACCATCTGGTACCACATCCGGTGCTACCTTAACTATTTCACCTACTTCCGGAAGTACATATACCTTAGTAGGGATAAACGCAGGTGGATGTTTAGATATGCTACAATTTCCTATTTCTGCATTACCAACTCCTACAATAACTGCAAGCACAGACACTACCATTTGCGAAGGAAAAACAGTTTCATTAAGTGCATTTGGTGCAAGTAGCTATCAGTGGAGTACAGGAGCAAATACAACTACTATTTCTGTAACGCCAACTACAACCACAACATATACTGTTGGTGGTCAAAATGCGAGTATTTGTGAAGGTATCGAAACCGTTGTTGTTACTGTAAATCCAGCACCTACTGCCAGTGCAGGTCCAAATACAACTGTCCTCACTGGAGGATCCACTATTCTAAACGGAAGTGGTGGTGGCACCTATCTATGGTCTCCGTCAGTTTCGCTTAGTTGTACCAACTGTCAAAATCCCACGGCTACGCCTTTAGTAACAACAGTTTATACAGTAACTGTTACTGATGTTAGTGGATGCAGCTCCATTTCTACTGTAACAGTAACCATAGAAATTGATTGCAACAAAAAAGAACTGTTTATGCCAAATGCCTTCTCACCCAATAAAGACAAACAAAACGATACTTATGAAATTAAAGGGTACGAATGTTTTAGTGAATTTATTTTCATAATTTATAACCGTTGGGGCGAAAAAGTTTTTGAAACCATAACCGGAAAAGAGAAATGGGACGGCACGTATCAAGAAAAAGAACTAGATACCCAAGCTTTTGCTTATAAGTTTATTGGCACCACAAAAGCTGGAGAAAAGGTGGAAAAAACGGGTACTTTAAGCCTAATCAAGTAGTATTCATCACTTTGCCCTGTTTTAATTGACATACCTTTGATTTTCAGACAGATAATCGATTTTACTATTTAACATTATTTCCTTACGTTTGTGCCACAAAATATAACAGGCATGTCGTATAATAAAATTGTAGAAACATTAGGCAAAGAAGCCGATTTCTTATTAAAACACGAATCAAAAACCATAAAAAAAGAACTGCTTCACTTACCCGGAGCTGATTTTGTGGATAGAATTTTTAAGGACTCTAATCGCACACCTCAAGTACTAAGGAGCCTTCAATCGATATATGGCACCGGAAGACTAGCAAATACAGGCTATGTTTCCATATTACCTGTCGATCAAGGGATAGAACATTCGGCCGGAGCTTCTTTTGCGCCCAATCCAATTTATTTCGATTCGGAAAACATTGTAAAACTGGCTATTGAAGGTGGCTGTAACGCAGTAGCTTCTACTTACGGGGTATTAGGCTCCGTAGCTAGAAAATACGCACATAAAATCCCATTCATTGTTAAAATAAATCATAACGAATTTTTAAGCTACCCAAATAAATACCACCAAATAATGTTTGGCACCATTAAAGATGCTTGGAATATGGGAGCTGTAGCGGTGGGTGCAACTATTTATTTTGGTTCGCCAGAATCGTCTCGACAAATTGTAGAAGTAGCAAAAGCATTTGAAATGGCTCACGAACTAGGAATGACAACCATATTATGGTGTTACCTACGTAACAATGGATTTAAAAAAGACGGAATTGATTATCATGCTGCAACTGACTTAACGAGTCAAGCAAATCATTTGGGAGTTACTATTCAAGCTGATATTATTAAACAAAAACTTCCTACAAATAATGGTGGTTATAAAGCGGTTAATTTTGGAAAAACACATGATAAAGTTTATTCCGAATTATCGAGTGACCATCCAATAGATTTATGCCGTTACCAAGTTGCTAATTGCTACATGGGCAGAATGGGATTAATCAATTCGGGTGGAGAATCAAAAGGAGCATCGGACTTGGCAGAAGCAGTTGCAACAGCCGTTATTAACAAAAGAGCCGGTGGTCAAGGATTAATTTCGGGTCGTAAAGCATTTCAAAAGCCAATGAAAGAAGGTGTAAGTATTTTGAATGCAATACAAGATGTGTACTTAAGTAAAGAAGTTACAATTGCATAAAATGCAAAAAATACGAAATACGAAATACGAATATCTAAATTCTAAAACGAATACGATAATAGAATTTAGTGTTTGGAATTAATTATAGATAGAGTGTAGAAAATTGAATTGTGAGGTTTAGAGTTTCGGATTTAGAAATTAGAATTTTGTATAATTATGAGTTGGTTTAAAAGAATAAAAGAAGGTATTACAACTTCTACCAAAGAGAAGAAAGAAACTCCGGAAGGATTGTGGTACAAATGCCCTTCTTGCAAAAAAATAACTCCTAGCGATGAGCATATTCACAACAAATACGTTTGTGTTAATTGTGGATACCATGATAGAATTGGCTCGGCAGAATATTTCGAAATTTTATTCGACAATAATCAATTTACTGAACTAAACCCAAACCTTACATCAGGTGATCCACTTCAATTTTCCGACACAAAAAAATATCCTGAAAGACTTAAAGAGTCCCAAAAAAAGACTGATTTAAAAGACGCCTTGCGCTCTGCTGTTGGCAAAATAAACAATCGAGATTTAGCAATTTGCTGCATGGATTTTTCTTTTATTGGAGGATCGATGGGATCGGTTGTTGGAGAGAAAATAGCAAGAACAATTGATTATTGTATAGAACACAAAACGCCACTTCTAATAATTTCTAAATCGGGTGGAGCGCGCATGATGGAAGCGGCTTATTCGCTTATGCAAATGGCAAAAACATCAGCCAAACTATCTGTTTTAGCACAGAAAAAAATTCCTTATATATCCTTGTTAACAGACCCAACAACCGGTGGAGTTACAGCATCCTACGCCATGTTAGGCGACTTAAATATTGCTGAACCCGGAGCCCTGATTGGGTTTGCAGGACCACGTGTAGTAAAAGAAACGATCGGAAAAGATTTGCCTAAAGGCTTTCAAACATCAGAATTTGTTTTAGAGCACGGATTTTTAGACAAAATTATAGCTCGAACTGAATTAAAAGAAAAGCTATCTCAACTTTTAGGAATGATGTATTAAACCCTAAATAGACAGTTGAAAAATTCAATTATTTACAACTAAAAACTAAAATGGCTTTTAGTTTTTTTGAATTAGTTTGAAAGTATTACTAATACTAAATACTCTTAAAGAAAGGACAATTTTGTTATAAAAAAAGGCAACCCAATTGGGTTGCCTTTTTTTTAAGAATTTGCCTATAAATTATGCTAAACAAACGTTTACTGCATTAAGACCTTTTTTACCTTCTTGTGTATCGTATGTTACTTGATCGTTCTCACGGATATCTTCTTTTATTCCTGATACGTGAACAAATATTTCTTGTCCGTTTTCACCTTTAATAAATCCGAAGCCTTTGGCATCGTTGAAAAATTTTACTGTTCCTTTATTCATTTTGTTTTTGTTTTGCGCCCACTTAATACAAGAAGGCAATTGATTAATTGTTATTTATTATTACTACCACACCTATGTTTTTTTAGTGTAGACATTATAGTGCCCAAAAATGGTAAAACACCTATTACTCAATTAAGAAAAGTGTAAAAATGATCAAATTGCAAGTAGAAGTTACAAAATAGATTGTGATACAATCTTCAAAAGAAGTACGCAAATATACCCCGTTAATGCGAAATAACCTAATTTATATTTTAAGCGTGGTATTATTGGTTAATGTACGCATACGAAACATATTAAAATCTTAGTATAATTATTTTTAGAAAACATCTAGGCGAACTATTAATAGTTAAGAAAATATCACTTAACAAGTGTTTTCTTAATCTGAGAAGCTTCTTGAAGACTAATTACTTTACCATTGTAGTATGCAGAAACAAAGGCATCTACAAAGCCTACACGAATCAAGTTATCTCGCTCAATTGTAGCAGAAGATTCACTGATAAACTGACCACCGGAAATTCTCACAAAATTATTGTCAATACGTTCGTACATCAATCCTTTTAAATCCTTAAATGTAGCAGGACTTAATGGCTTTTGGAAAGCACCTATTTGAATGGTATAAACCAATCCTTTTAGTTTAGTTGCATCTTGTAAATCTTTCAAGAATGCGTCTTTTATTACATCGTAGTCAACATTTTGTTTCCCGCCTTTAGTAGCATTGGCTGCGGCATTTTTATCAGCTCCTGCTTTACCGTTTTTCGCACCTTTACCACCCTTAGTTCCTTTTGCACCTTTCCCTCCTTTACCATTATCAGCAGCATTTTTGGCAGTTAGCAACGAATCGCCTATTTGCTTGCCATCTGCACCAAATGTTTTTTTATTAATTTTTCTTCGCTTTTCTACAATATAAAATGTAATAAACAAACTCTCGGTATTCTTGTCTAATTCCAACTCAATATTATTTTGCAAAATCTTCCATCTATCGCTTAACACATTTTCATCCATATTTAATGTATATTTCCCGAAAGGAACATAAAAATTAAACTCTCCGTCTTTTCCGGTAAGTGTATGAATTACTTTTCCATTCATGGCACTTATCTTAATGCCAGTTAAATCAATAGGTGTAACATCTGTATTCTCACTAACCTTTTCTCTATCTAGCACCACTTTACCATATATCTTTATACCCTTTACAAATGGTATAGGCACATGCTTATCTCCTACTCTATCTATTATAACATCCAGTTCTTCTTCTATATTTGGAAAATAGCCTTCTAACTCCTCTAACGAAAATGCACTAAGTTTGTAATTACCGGTTGGAACGTTTTTTATAGTGGCTTTTCCTTTCTCGTTAGTCAAAACCTCCCATTTATCTAATTTTAAAACAATATTTTCTAAGTTATATTCGCCAACTTCTTTTTTACCATTTCCATTCAAATCAATAAAGGCGACAAAATCAGTTGAATAAAACTTGCGCTTAGAAAAAGGAATTGGAACACCAAACTCCTTGCGCACACCAAAATTCAATAGCACACTTTTCGTTATAAGATTCTTAGATTCCTTGTATCCCTCAGAAATTGTAGAGTTCAGCGACTGTCTCTCACTAGATGCATTGGAGCTGCTAATAAAGAAACCGGCAGTTACTCTAAATCGCCATCCATTATCTGTAAAATAAAACAAGTCGGGTGTGTATCCAAAACTATGTCGTTTGAATGTATTGAAGAACGTATAGTTAATATAATTTTGAAGCACCAAATGAGGATTTTTAAACTGGTACTGATAATTAACTGAAGCTGCTATTGTTTGTGGATACATGCTGCCGTTTAACAATGCATTTTGATATGGAGTTAAATTTCCGTAAGTATATCTGAAATTTGCGCTTAACACTCTATAGCGCATTAATGTAAAAAATTGAAAGAAAAAATAATCTTTCGGAGTAGGCTTTTCGTCTATAGAACGAGTATAGCCAGCCATTGCATTCGAACTAACAAGCGTATTCGTTTCATAATCATAATTACCAACATTAAGATTAATACCACGTGTATGAAATCTAAAAGCATCGAACCTTGAAAAATTATAAAAAGCTCCTAGTCCAACAAATCTTGAATCAAATCTTCGTGTCGCATTAATCATATTCTCCTGTCTAACTTGCTGATAGGGATTGGAAGTATTTAAAAGAGAAATGTATTTCCTGTTATTATAGTTATTTGTCAACTGAAAATTCCAAACTTTTTTATGAGCATAGCTACTTGTATGGTTTACTATTAACATATCACCACCATTATATGGGTCAAAAAATTTAGAAATATAACTACCGGAAATACTAGATCGCATTCTTCTATCACCAAAGTAAGACCCTGTATAGCCACCAAAAAGCTGAAATCCTGATCTTGTAAAAATATTTCCTGTTTGAGACGATTTATGATTTACAAAAACACCGCCTGCATTTACAGAATGTCTTGATGCAATTTTATAAGAACCATTCAAACTAAAGTAATTAGAAACCAATTTTGTAGCACTATTATTTGCTCTAGAATAACCAACATTATAATTTCCGAAAGTTGGTAAAAATGAATAAACCAACCCAAAACCGTCTCTATTTGTTGGGGCAAAAAAACGAGGACTTCTAGTATAAAAACCTGCTATTTTATGTTGTGGTAGAAACCTATACCCAGCTGTCATCCCTCTTCCTGGCACAGAATATGCACCACCTCCAACTCCTCCAACATCTCCCAATTCAAAAAAATAATTTTCTTTAAAATAACCTACATAATGAAAACTTGATGTTAAATATTGATTGGTATAATAATAATTAGAAAAGAAAAACTGAGAAAAATAGGTTAGATAGGCTCCGTTTTCCAAAACTGAATTACCTCTAAAATTTAAGTTGAGTATTGGTTGGCCGCCTAAAATGTTGGTAAGATTGGCATCCATAATAATAGGGAAGACAGAATACCCATATTGATTTGCTTTTAGGTTATCGCCCAACTTTACAAAGTCTATTTTTTTTGCTTTTGTTAATGCTCTACCTCCTCTAATTTTAGGTTCGCTCGTTTTTGCAAATATGGTATATACTTTTTGTTCGCTGGAGCTATTGGGTCTGTAATTTTCCGAATCTATGATTTTGTAATTTCTAAGTCCGGAAGTGTATTTTACGTTATATGCAAATATGGTATCTTGATTGGGTTTCAACTTAAAATCGTGTATCGATTTTTTTATTACTCTATCTGTAGTATCGGTAATCATTATCTCTTGTCTGATATTCTCCATATCTAACAATAGCTCTTGGTCTTCATTACCAGTATTCATAACACTTAACTTAAAGTGCGAACTATTGTCTTTGTTTTTAAAATAAATTTTTTCAGTTGGTAGTACAGATATATCCCATGAACTAACACGCTCTCTAGAGGTGTAAAAATAACCTGTAGCTACAGGTGTGCTATCCTTTTCAAGAATGTATGCGTTAATTAAATATTTCGTATTTCCTCTAATCTTTCCGTGGGGGATTATTCTAACAGGAACAAACAAACTATCTCCTGGCAAAACAGTATATAGTTTTTTTCTATTGTTTAATGTTTTCCATCCTGCGGGATAAGAGATATCTACACTAAAATCTAAGGTTTTAGAGGTTCTATTATCCACTCTCATGGTTTTCGAAATAATTTCACCCTCTCTAATACTCATAGAAAGTGTATCAAAGCGAGCAAATATTTTTTTTATGGTATCAGGAATTGGCTTCAGACCTCTTAACATACTGCCTCTTAACTTTGGAGGAGCTGGCTTTGCAGCTGTATCAACAGTTGTAGGTGCAGTTGAAGAAATTGGCTGTGAGGTACTATCTGTTGGTGTTGTAACAGGTTGTTGGGCATGCAAACCCAATGCCGAAAAAACAGCAAGTAAAAAACAAAGGGGGATTATTTTTACGAAATAAAATTTCACCTAGTTATCTTCTGTTAAGCAATACCGTACTGTTAATTGATAAATACCAGGCCTTAGGGTTAATGTTGGTAATACTCGGTAATCTACCGTAAATGCATACTGACCATAATCTGTTAAGTATGTACCTTCTGTATTTACATTTTGATTAAGTGCACATGTACCGGCTCCGGGCAAAACATCCGCACCAGGGTTCTCAACAATATCAATAGTTTGATTGATGTTAGGAATATCAACAAATGAAGTTCCGGAAAGAGATGTATTACATTGGTTACGAATTCGCATATCTAATAAATCAACGGTAGGGTGCGGTGGTCCAGCAGCCCCATAAGGAGTAATAAGCTCCCATTCTGTTACAGGTGTTAACCCACCTCCATTATCAACATTTGCGTGCAATTGCCATCTACAGGGAGCTGCAGCTTCTGTTATTGCTAACTTTAGAACAGTTCCTCCACTTTGAGTTATACCTCCAACAAATTTACCAAAAGAATCGAATGTTAAATCTACATTTGATGAAGTGGACATGAGGTAAACAGAGCCCCCTCCAACAGGATTGCAAAAACTTGTAGGAGAAACCACACAAGCAGGCTGTGCGAACATTTTGAAGACAAAACAAACAAATAGAAAAAAGGTTGTGTACGTCTTTATCATTAGTAACAAATATAACTGTTTTTGTCTAACGAAGAATTAATTTGATAGAAAATATCAAAAAAAAAGGGGTTGAAAAATCAACCCCTTTTTTTAATATTTTTAATACCTATTGGTCTTGTGTTAAGATGTATTTTACATACATTGTATAAACACCAGGCTGAGCATAGTCAGTTGCAGTGTCAATCAATGTAGTAGCGCCATCTGCGTTAGTTACATAAGCTGCAGTTGTATTGATTGTTGTTGCATCATCATGCGCAGGGAATACCACCGGTAAACCTGGCAAAATTCTGTAATCAAGTACGTAGTAGTAGCTACCTGCTGCTAAAGTTGCTGTAGAGTTAAGTAAATAACTTCCACCTGCTATTTGGCAGTTAGCAATAGTACCTGTTCCACCTGCAATATATTTCTCAGAAGTACCCAAAACCCCTGTTGAGGTAGGAGAAGAATACGGAGAAGCAGGACTTGGTGCATAAATAGTGTTGTTACTAGAAACTACGTTAGCCGCGGATCTAATTTGGAAAGGACGGCTATAATCACTAGACTGAGCTATTGTGTTAGCACAAGTAGCAGCTATAGCAGGATTTGCAGGGAATTGGTGAAGCTCCAATGCTGTGATTGGAATTTCATCAACACCACCTGTTGCTGCTTGGTACTGTACTTGGTTATCCCAACAAAAGTTCGCTACGTTACCTTGCGATAAACCAGCTGCCCATAAATCCCAAGATACAGATGCACTCACTTTTAATTGTGTTGCTCCGTACTTTGTGATACCAGCATAATACTCACTGATTTCATCAAAAGTAAAGTCTAACTGATCAGGTCCTTCCATTTTTAATTGAAGTACCGGTTGTAAATCCATCGTAATGGTTACGTTTTTTTCGTCTTGCAATTGTGCAAACGAACTGCCTGCTAGTGCAAGTGCACCAAGAAGAGCAGATGATTTAGTAAAATTTCTCATATTGTTTTTTTTAGTTAAGAATTCAGTAAATATATACATTTTTTTGAAAGTAAAAACTTTCTAAGGATTTTTTTCTGTTTTTATTTTAAGAACTATTCATGTTTCCTTTTTTGTGTTGTTATACTCCTAACAATACAATAAGGTTACAAAATTTTAAAATTATTCTATTTTAAATTCTAACTCTGCAGCTTCCACTTCTTCATCGCTACCAAAATCAAGTACTGCTGTGGCTATATAATTACCTTTTCCAATGTTACCCGGCAATTGGTAATCTAATGTTCTTTCCATGCCAGGGAAGATGGTAAACTGTTTTAAGAACAATTTCTCCTTGTATCCGGTATTCAAATTATTAACCTCTACATAGGCTTTACAAAAACCTATTCCATCACCTACATTTCTAGTATTTACGTACACGTATTTATTTTCCTTGTCGTAATTAAAATAGAATTTGGTTATTTCTACTTTATTTATTTTAACATTCGGAGGGTTCTGAAAAATATAAACGCCAAATCCAAATACCGGAATAACCCCCATCACCATATTCGACTTGCCATCATTTGGAGGGGTGATGTATTTTTTTTCGGTTGTTTCATCCACCATCATTAAACACCATGCGGACCTGTAGGCATTGGGTTCGTCAGGAACGTTAATTGTTATAGCAATTTTTTGTGCTTGCCCAGGTCTTAATTCCACAAAACTAGGAGTAGCGCTAATCCACTTCGTTAATCCGTACTCGTGGTTTTTACCAAATGGAACTTGTGTTACAGCTCCCTTATTACTCATGTCATAATCAGCAAAAGAGATTTTAAATTTTTCAGATTTTTTGGTGTCGTTTGTTATAGTAACGTAACGAGTTTCCGTAGAACCAGGCTTTGCTCTAAAACGCAAAGAAGATGGAGAAACTGCTACTCCCATATCTGTAATTAAAGAATCGGGTTTTTGTGTAGAATTCTCTGATTGACCAAAACGAGATTTTTTCTTCGTTGTGTCTTGCGCTGCACTATTAGTTGCAGCTCCTTGAGCAAAAACAAAAACACTAACACAAATCAAGAGTGAAGTAATTAGATTTCTTTTAAAATTCATCATTTTCATATTATATAAAATTGGATTTTTCACAACAAAATTAAGACTCAATAATACGCAAAATTATGCTTTTAACAATAACACCTCTACTCGCATATTTTTTTGCATCTGCTCTTGCGTATTAGCATCAGGTATTAATGGTTTGTTTCCACCATACCCTTCTACTTTTATTCTTTTACCGTCTATTCCTTTTTTTGTAAGGTACTCTTTTATTTCTAGTGCACGCAAATACGAAAGTTTTTTGCTACTTCCACTAAAAGACCATTCCTTTCCAAGCTTTGCTTTTAGCGGGTCGGGAGCAATTTTTTTGTTCCCATTGGTATGTCCGGAAATTTCAATTATTACAGTTGGATTATCCTTCATGTATTTATACAATCTATCCAGCTCATGTTTCGATTGCGACTTTGTTACGTATGTATTTGCATGAAACTGGATATTTCGAAGAATAAATGTTTGCCCGGCAGTAAGTGGCTCTAATTTCAGATTGAATATATTTGAATTTGTTTTCGTTACTACATCTGCTATTTCAATTGTTTTTTCAAAGGGTTTATAGCCAATTGCGGTGCATTCTACTCTGTATTTTTTTGTATTATCTACATTGAATAAGTACTCTCCAGGCTTTCCAGTTTTTGCAATGGCAACTTCTTTACCTGTAAGCTCATCAATTATTTTAATTGCAACATCAACAGCAACTCCTTTTATACTGTCAATAATTTTACTCCTTATACGCACGGGCTTATACAATAAAGAATCTTTTTTTGCCACAGAAACTGTTTCGGTAGTTACTGATGACTTGGGCGGAGTATTAAATTTTACCGAAGAAATTGATGCAGTACCCGTTTTTACAGGTAATATAGCTTTTGTTCCGGGTAACGTTTGACTTTCATATCCGTTTAATGAGTATTTAGGTATTATGTCTACCCCTTTGGGATTAAAGGTTATTGAAGACAATTGAATAACCTTTCCATTTTCAGGGCACAAAATTTCTTTGATGTTAGCAATTCCTTCACTTAAATTAGATTTCAACTCTTTATCGAACGCTTCTAACTTGGAACTATCGGCTTTAATTACAGGAGCTCCTTCTTTTGTTGCTTTTAAGACATATGAATAATCGCAGGTATTAAAATCGATAATGTGCCCAATATCACTCCCCCACAAATTTACAATCTCAATATAAATTGCATCTCCTCGTTTTACTTGCACCTCTTTTATATATACTAGTCCCGCTCTAAACTCCTTTGATTGAGCCGAATCGGCAAACTCTCGTTTTACTTTAACATTTGTAATTGATTCTATTTTATTTTCCGTTATTGCATAACAAAAATTTAAATTTTCGGGAATTTTATATAGCCTAAAATCGTATCTGTCTGTAGTAAGAAGAGGAAACAAATTAAACTTAAAAAAGCAATCTTTATTAAACACCATTTTATACCAAAAAGACCGTTTATCGTCTGGCAAATTGGGCATTTGAGTTTCGTAAAACAAATCGAAATGACCTATTACCTTAGCTTGCGAAGGCATTACAAATTCTGATACTGAGCCGGTGCCTTCGTACTTTTTCTTATTGGATTGGCAATACAAAATAGAAGCTTGAAGCACCATCAAAAAAATAAAAATCTGTATAATTCTTTTCACTTCCTTTTAACTACATTTTTAAAATGTGTACCTCAACACGCATGTTTTTCAAACTCTCTTGAAAATTCTTGGGTTCAGGGTAAAGTTCCTGATCTCCGCCCCAACCTTTGGTTTTAATACGCTTTTGCTCTACTCCTTTTTTATTTAAAAAATCTTTTACTTCCGATGCACGTTTTTTTGATAATTTTTTTGCAGTGCCATGAAAAGCCCATTTGCCACCCATTTCGGCTCTCCGTTTTTCTCGTTTTATGTATCTGTTGGAATTTGTATGCCCCTCGATAGAAATAACAGCCTCCGGATTTGAAGCCATATACTTATACAAATTTTGAAGTTCTTTATTTGATTCTGATTTAAAAACCGGTGTATTGGGGTGAAAATAGATGTTTTTGAGAATAAAACTCTCTCCTACTTTTAGTGGTGTTAGTAAAATTTGAAATCTGTTGTCTTCTCCTTTTACTTCCTTACTAATATTTACAGGTTTATCAAAAGCCTTGTATCCAATGGCATTGCACTCTACTTTATACAGTTTATCCTTCTCAATATATACTTCGTATTCTCCATCTGCTAACTTTTTTATTTCTGCTTTTTTTCCTGTCAATTCATCTGTAACGGTTGGCATATAATCAATAGGTAGCGCTTTTACTTCATCTACTACTACAATTTTCACAGATGTTTTTTTGGTAAATGGGGTAAGCTCTAGTTGAAACCGATTATCTTCTCCTTTTGCCTCTTTGCTTATGTTTACAGATTTAACAAAGGGTTTGTAGCCTTCTACCTTACATTCTACCTTGTATATTTTATTAGTCTCAATGAAAATATCATACTCTCCATCACTCAATCTAGTTGGCTCTATTTTTTCTCCGGATAATTCATCTACAATAGTTGGCGGACTATCAAGCGGTGTACCCTTAGAAATATCTGAAACCACAAACCTTACGGATGTTCTTTTTACAGCCGAAACTTCTTTCTCGTGAGTTTTATTCTTTTGTACCGATTTTGGGTCTAAATTTTTCTGCTCGATAAACAATGGCTTATGTTTGGATGGTGTTTGCGCTAAACCAATAGACACTAGTATCCAAAACAAAAAAAAGAAACAATAATATTTTTTTGAAGTCATCAGCATGTATTAGTAAATTTAGGTGTGTTATGCTAAGCATTTTGTCTAAGAGACAGGTAGATTTCAACTTATACTTGTTAATAGAATTTGTAAAGCAATTTTTATAACGGTATTTTAACGCTAAGAATGATATATTGTAACCGATTTTTGTATTTATTTTTTCTTTGGGTGGAGGTGGCTTATGCCCAACCTTTCTTTACACGCCAAGACACCATAAAGGTGGAAGAAAACTCTATTATATTAAAAAATGCGTGGGCGGGAGGTATTAACAGCGCTCAATTTTCGAGCATTGATTTGGATTTAGATGGCAAAAAAGATTTATTCATTTTTGATAGAAGTGGAAATAGAATTACAACCTACCTCAATATTGGCAGCATAGGAGTTTCTAATTATAAGCACGCTCCACAGTTTCAAACTAAATTCCCTCCGTTACACGATTGGGCTTTACTAGTAGATTACAACTGTGATGGCAAAGAAGACATTTTTACCTACTCCATTGCCGGATTTGCTGTTTATGAAAACACTTCTAGCTTATCATCAGGGTTGCAGTTTTCATTGGTAAAATCGCAAGTTAAATCGAAACAGTTTAACAACGTTCTAAATCTATATGTAAGTAGTGTTGATATACCCGCTCTTGTAGATGTAGATAGCGATGGAGACATTGATGTACTTACATTTCAGTTGGCAGGAAGTTATGTAGAATACCACAAAAATTTATCAAAAGAACTTTATGGTTCGTGCGATAGTTTGGCATTTGAGCTTAGAAACAACTGCTGGGGTTATTTCTCCGAAAACCCTTTTAATAACAATGTGCAATTGAATGACACCTGTTCGTTCAATGTTTTAGCGCCTGAAAAGAACTATGTCCCCACCTCTGATTTTTTACAACAAGTGCAACATGCAGGATCTTCTTTACTTGCCTTAGATTTAGACGGAGACAACGACAAAGAGCTTATTATTGGTGACATTTCTTTTAAAAACCTTGTAATGCTTACCAATGGAGGAACTAGCAGTGGCGCTAAAATGATAGCGCAACAACCAACCTTTCCTACCAACTCCGTTGCCGTAAATTTATCCGTATTTCCGACAGGATACAGTGTTGATATTGACAATGATAATTTAAACGATCTTATTGTAACACCTAGTGCACCCAATATTTCAGAAAATTTTAAAAGTGTTTGGCTTTATAAAAACATAGGCACATCTAACAATACAGCATTTAGCCACCTCCAAGATAATTTTTTGCAAGATGGAATGATTGATGCCGGAGAAAATGCACATCCTGCTACATTCGACTACAATGCAGATAATTTACAAGACCTTGTAATAGGAAACTATGGCTACTTTCAGCAAAGTGGGGGTTTTCAATCTACCTTAACATTGTATGAAAATACCGGCACTGCTACAAATCCAAAATTCAACTTAATTACACGCGATTATGCTTCTATTGGCGCTTATAATTTTCTAAGCATCCATCCTACATTTGGAGATATAGACGGAGATGGAGATACAGACATGCTTATTGGAGAAAGCACCGGAAAACTGAATCTATTTACCAATACAGCCGGAGCTTCTAATCCTGCATCGTTTGTTTTAAGTCAGGCTAATTATCAAAGTATAGATGTAGGTAGCAATGCAACGCCACAGCTGGTTGATGCGAATGAAGATGGCTTGTTAGATTTGGTAATTGGAGAATTAGGTGGAAATTTGAACTATTACGAAAATATTGGCAGTACAAGTGTTGCAACCTTTTCCTTAGTATCACAAAATTTTGGTAATGTAAAAGTAAATAAGCCTATCACAACCATTGTAGGGTCAAGCACACCCTTTCTTTTTAAACAAAGTAATACGTTTAAACTGTTTGTGGGCTCTGAATACGGAAGCATATATGTATATGACAACATTAGCAATAATTTAAGTGGCACCTTCAATATAATTGACTCCATGTATTTAGACATTTGGGAAAGTCCAAAATCTGCACCTTTCTTGAATGACTTAAACAACGACAACTATCTCGATTTACTATTAGGCACAAATACCGGAGGAGTTGCGCTATATATGGGGGGCGTAAATACAACCGTAGAGAGTTCAAAGGCTTTACCGACTAAATCATTTATAGTTTACCCCACTATTGCTGAAAACGAAGTAACCATAAAACAAATTGGAATTTGCTCAAGTAACACTGAAATTGAATTACTCACCATAACAGGGGTATCATTACAAAAAATAAAAATAAACTGTAATGAAACAGTTAATTTAAACCTATCTAATTTTTCTTGTGGAATTTATTTTTTTAGAAATAATTCGTTGTCTCGTCCTGAATATTCTAAACTAATTATTAGTCGCTAACTAATTAACAGCCGACCTTGTTTTCATTCGTTCTATCACTTTTCCACGCAGAGATAAAAAATATTCTTCAAAATATTCATAAGAAAAGAAAGAGATTGAATAGGTAAGAACTACCGCAATTATAAAATCAACTAAATGGGAACCTGTAGTTAAGTAGGTAAAAGAATAATGATAAACAAAAGTATGCAGCAAGAAAATGGAATATGTATATAAACTTGATTTTGTAACAAACGTATGAATAAGTTTACGCACAAAATTATGTGTACTAAAATCCTTAAACGTAGCCATGTAAGGCGTACAAAGAGCTATTGACAATCCCATTACAGCAAAAATTATAATTCGAACAAACTCGTTTTGATTGATTGTATTTTCAACACTATTCAAACTCGTATAATATTGCAAAAAGCCAAACATAATCAACAACCCTGCAACAAAAAAAACTACATGCTCAAGAACTTTATAAATGGATTTAAAATAATTATTCAGGTATGCAAGTATAACACCCAATATAAGAGGTTCTGCACGCACAAGTACATTTGCATTTAATCCTTCGAATGGTGTATTTCTATACAACACAAAATATATTCTAAGGATAAAGCTTCCCAAAACAGCTAAAGACAATAGAACCAATACGATTCTATGAGATGAAGTCTTTTTAATCAAGTATAAATAAAAAGGGATAAATAAATAAAACCATTCCTCTATAACTAAACTCCACGTTACACCGAAAAAACTTACCCCGTAAAAATTATTCTGCAAAAAGAAAAAGTAATAAATAATGTTGTAACCTATTTCTCCTTTTGTAAAAATAAATTTCACAATTAATATTGTATAGTAAAGAGGGAGCGTTTTAAACCACCTTTTTACTAAAAAAGCTTTTACTTGTGTTAAAGAATTGTCTTTTCCTAAATCTCTAATTAAATTATTTCCAATTAAAAATCCGCTCAAAACAAAAAAGAGCTCCATACCTACACCACCCAAACTAAAAGGATTTAAAGAATCAATTGTATAGTTTGCATGAACTAACAATACTATCCAAAGAGCAATTACCCTAATTATATCTAATCCAAAATTTCTATTCATTCGTGGGCGGAAATTACATAAAAAATCATAAAATAAGTGAATGAAAAAGTATATGTTTATAGAATCTTTAACAGGAAAGATAAAAACGAATGCCAAAAAATACATTAATCATATCATACACATTTCCGCCCGCAGAAGGAATTGGAGGTAGACGTTGGGCAAAGTTTTGCAAATATTTACATAGAAATGGTTGTGATATAACTGTTTTGAGTAGCAAGAATAATAACACTAAAAACTCCGAATGGACTGAGGATATTGCCGAGTACAAAGAAAAAATATATTACCGAAACACAGGATATCCGAGCTATTTAGGCATCAATCCTTCTAATGTAGTCGAAAAAATTGCATATAGATGGTCGTTATTAAAATCTAAACTATTGTTAAAGGGTAATTATTATGACAAATCAGGCTTTTGGACAGACCAACTTTTAATGGAGGTTGAACAAATCTGTTTAGAAAAAAATATAAAAAACATTATTGTAAGCTGTGCTCCTTTTAGAATGGCTCACACCTTATGTAAGCTAAAAGAAAAAAACAATAATCTAAATTATATTGTTGATTTCAGGGACCCTTGGACTACAAACAAAACAGCATACGGGTTTGAATCGCTATCTAAAAAAAGACAACTTTTTGAATTGGATGCGGAAAAAAAGGTAATAAATACCGCCAATCATATTATATGTGTTTCGGATGAAATGACAAATTATTTTAAATCTATTTGCACGAACAACACTACCCAATTTCATACTATCACAAACGGCTTTGACAAAGAGGATTACCCTACTACTGCACAAACCATTGACCGCAGGAACCCAAAGCTACAATTTGTTTTTACAGGTACTTTTTACAACAAAGCACTTACTCATTTTGAGAAATTAATAACCGCTTTGGACTACCTAAAAAAAAATGACAATGCCACCTACTCCAACCTAGAGTTTAGTTTTTGGGGTACTGTTCCACTAGAAATTATTGAGTTAAAGAAAGACCACGCTAACATTACATTTTACCCAACTATTCCATTGAAAGAGGTATATAAAAAAATAAACGAAGCAGACGTATGTATGCTATTCTTGACGGACGATTTAACTTTTTCATTTAGCACAAAATATTACGAATATATTTCTCAAAAAAAGACCATTGCTGTATTCAGCAATCCAGGAAAGATGAGCGAACATATTTTAAAAGAACAGCTTGGATATCACTTTACCAGAGAAAACATCTCAGATACACTCAAAACAATTTACAATGACTTTAAAAACCAGAAACTCGTTGCAAATAAAAATTATGATATTAGTTCGTATGATGTAAAAAATTTAACTACAAAAATTTCAAATTTGCTTATTGACTAACAACTACTAATGTTATTTAACTCATTCGATTTTCTTATTTTTTTTCCGATTGTAACACTAATCTATTTTTCACTTGCGTTTAAATTTAGATGGGTATGGCTATTGGTGGCAAGCTGCTATTTTTACATGGCATTTGTACCAATCTATATTTTAATTTTAGGCTTTACGATTGTCATAGATTATTTTGCAGGTATCTGGATTGAGAATGCCCCCAACAAGACCAAAAAAAAGATTTTACTTTCGCTAAGTTTAATTGCAAACATTGGTGTTCTTGCTATTTTTAAATACTATAACTTCTTCAACGAAAACATTACAACTCTTTTATCCTTAGCAGGCAAAAGCAATCCTATACCCTATTTAAACATTCTATTGCCAATAGGCTTATCCTTTCATACTTTTCAGGCAATGAGCTATACGATTGAGGTATATAGAGGAAATCAAAAAGCTGAAAAACATTTTGGAATTTATTCGCTCTATGTTATGTTTTATCCGCAATTGGTAGCGGGTCCTATCGAGCGCCCTCAAAATATACTGCATCAATTTCACACAAAACACAACTTCAACTATTCACTTGCTGCAAGTGGACTAAAATTAATGACCTGGGGGTTGTTCAAAAAAGTGGTTGTTGCTGACAATGTAAGTATTCTGGCAAACACTATTTATTCGTCTCCTAATGAACAAAATGGGCTAACTGCATTAATTGGAGCATACGCATTTAGCTTTCAAATTTATTGTGATTTTTCAGGCTATTCCGATATCGCTATCGGGTGTGCAAGAGTAATGGGTTTTAATTTGATGAACAATTTTAATATTCCTTACTTGGCACACAACATCAGTAATTTTTGGTCGAGATGGCATATTTCTCTTTCTACTTGGTTTAGAGACTATTTATATATTCCATTAGGAGGAAACAAGGTTAGTAAATGGAGATGGTATATTAATCTACTTATCGTTTTCTTGATTAGTGGATTGTGGCATGGAGCAGCCTGGACATTTATAATATGGGGCTTTTTAAATTGGCTATTTACGGTAGCAGAAAAAATATATCCAATTAACAAGCTATTCAGCAAGAAAAATTTTCTTAGCATATTTCTAACATTTCATTTAACAACACTAGCTTGGATATTTTTTAGGGCTCCTAATTTTGAAGACGCATTCATTATTATTTCAAAGATTTTCGAGTTGCCAATTGCCATATCGCAGCTTTTTGCAAGCCAACCTGTTTTTGCTCCATTAAAATTAGAAAGCTCGCTCCTATTACCTTTACTTTTGCTACTTACTGTGGCTTTTTATACAATTGATTGGTTAAAAAACAACGAAACACTAAATAAAAAATTTGATAGGAATATGGCTCTGCGATACACAATCTATTTTTTATTAATAACAAGTATTTTTTTATTCGGCTACATGGAAGAAGATACTTCTTTTATATACTTTCAGTTTTAGTGCATGTTTAAACTACTCTATAAAACAACTGCGATATTCCTACTCGTTACTGTATTTATATATACGGTTTCGAAATTCGACAATTTGCAAACACCCAATGATTTTAATATTGCTCGAGTTCAATCATTGCCAACTAGTAAATTAGATGTATTATTTATTGGACCGTCATTTAGTTACTGTGGAATAAACACTCCTCTTTTTGATTCGATTACTGAATTAAACTCCTATAATTTAGGTGTAGCATCGGCAGGTGTAAACTACTATGAATTACTGCTTGCCAATTTCCTCTCAACACATGCGGAATATCCAACGTATATTTTTTTCAATGTAACCCCCATTACATTCTGCGAAAATTCTGATGCATGGAATTTATACCCTATTCACAGATACCTAACTCCTTCTGTGAGTAACGAATACTTATTATTTAATGATTATATTTCTTTTCACGATTTTATAAAACTGATTCGAAAAAGTTTCTTTAAGTCAGTCCAAACTATTTTCAATACCAACTCAGCAGACGTGAGCGCAATCGCAATCAAGAAAGAATTAATGAAAAAAAACAAAGGGTACTCTCCTAACAACTCCGCATACAACAATCTAGAGGAAAAAGAAAATGAACAAAAATACACCCAATACAAAAAATATAGTTTTGATGAAGAAAAATACAAGAGATTTATACAATTATTAAAAAGATGTAAAGATGCCGGAATAACTCCTGTTGTGCATGAAACACCTACTTTTGAACTAAAAAAATTTTACTCAGAAAACTACATAAATGATTACAATAAAAAACTACTTTTGCTATCGAGCTATAACGTTACATACTTAATAAAAGAACCTATTGAAATGAATAACAAAAATCTATTTGCTTCTATTGACCACCTAAATACTGTTGGAGCAAATATTTATACTAACTATTTATCCAAAGAATTTATTAAACAAATAAATACATCTAAGTAGCCTTGAAAATTTTATATTACTCCTCGCACCCACAATTAAGTTTATATGCACAATCAGGTCCGGGTACGCATATTCGTGAGATGATAAATGCCTTTCAAGAACTGGGGCATGATGTACTGCCCGTAATTATGGGCGGAGACAAGCCCCTTCAAACAAATCAAAAACATATTTCACAAAAAGAGTCTGGACTAAAAAAAGCAATAAAAAAAATAGTTCCTAAAAAAATCTGGCGTACACTTAAAGAATACAAGCTTCTTCAGTTCGATAAAGCAGCGGAAAAACTATTGCATGATAAAATTGTAGAGTTTAATCCAGACATTGTGTATGAAAGAGGTGCTTATTTGCAAACTTCCGGACTTAATGTTTTAAAACTATTTCCACACATAAAACATGTAACCGAGATAAATGCACCTTACTTAGAAGAAATGCTTCAATTTGAAGGCGTAGACACGCTTTTAAAGAAAAAAGCAATAACTGCAGAATCAAGACAAATAAAGGAAAGCACACTAGTTTCGGTAGTTTCAACTCCACTAAAAAAACACTACTCTCAATATACCCAAACAACGGATAAAATTGTTGTAGTACCCAATGCAATAAATGAAATTCTAATTAATATAGATGTTGTTTTACAGGAAAAAATTCGCAATCAATACCGTCTTAGCAATAAAACGGTTATCGGATTTGTGGGGTCTATATTTCCATACCATGGAGTAGATTTGCTAATTGAATCGTTTGCTGCACTGCTGCCCAAACACCCACAAATAGCGCTTTTAATTGTTGGTGACGGGCAAATACTACCCGACTTAAAAAAACTAACACAATCGTTACATATTGAACAACATGTTCATTTTACAGGAAGCGTAAAGCACACAGATGTTTTTTCACACATAAATTGTATGGACATAACCATACTTGCCAAGACCAATTACTTCTGCTCTCCAGTAAAAATATTTGAATATGGAGTATTAGAGAAAGCTATTGTAAGTATTAGCACTTCTGCCATTCAAGATGTGCTAACGCATAAAAAAAATGCATTTTTAATCCCATCCGCATCTAAAAACGAATTAACAGATGCTATTTCATACTTATTAAGTAATCCCGAAGAAGCTAGAAGATTGGGCAGAAAAGTAAAACAAGATATTCTTTCAAATCACACGTGGATTAAAAATGCCCAAACAATTTTACATCTCCTTGAAAAGCACAATTCGTAATAATTCCGCCATATTTGTAACTTAGCGTATGCGCATTGATATAATTACAGTTTTACCGCAATTGCTCGAAAGCCCTTTTCAACACTCTATACTAAAACGAGCCATTGATAAAAAACTAGTAGAAATAAACCTGGTTAACCTGCGAAACTACTCAACCAACAAACACAAAAGTGTAGATGATTATGCCTTTGGTGGGGGAGCCGGAATGGTAATGATGGTGGAGCCTATTGCAAATTGCATTGTAGATTTGAAGTTGAAGCGAGAATACGATGAAGTAATTTACATGAGCCCGGATGGGGAATTATTAAACCAAAAGCTCTCTAATAGCTTATCAACATTGCAAAATATTATAATTCTTTGTGGTCATTATAAAGGTGTGGATGAGCGTGTACGTCAACATTTAATTACTCGAGAAATTTCTATTGGAAATTATGTTTTATCGGGCGGAGAACTAGCCGCTGCGGTTTTGTGTGATAGCATAATTAGAGTGATTCCTGGAGTTATTTCGGACGAAACCTCTGCCCTAACCGACTCATTTCAAGATAATTTGATAGCCCCCCCCGTTTATACACGACCAGCAGAATACAATGGCTGGAAAGTACCGGATATACTCCTTTCCGGCCATGAAAAAGACATTGACAATTGGCGGTACGAACAATCTATTGAAAGAACCAAGCAAAGAAGACCGGAATTATTGAAATAAATTAATTAGCCGCAGTTTTCTTATTTTCAAAAACATTTTCTATATTTGCCCTCCTAATAAGAAAATAGATTAAAAATGGAACTTTTAAAATACGTAGAGAATAAATTAACTCATAAAGTTAGTTTACCTGAGTTTAAGTCTGGTGATACTGTTACCATTCACTATAAAATTAAAGAAGGCGATAAAGAACGTATCCAACAATACCAAGGTGTTGTTCTTCAGGTTCGTGGAGATGCAGCTGTGCGCTCATTTACAGTAAGAAAAATTTCTAACGGAGTTGGAGTAGAAAGAATTTTCCCTATCAACTCTCCTTATATCGACAAAATCGAAGTAAACAAAAAAGGTGCAGTTACAAAAGCACGTATTTTCTATCTGCGTGGAAGAAGCGGTAAAAAGGCTAGAATTGAGCAAAAATACGACAGAGATAAAGAAACAACTAAAGCAGCAACAGCTACTGCTTAAAATCAATACAACCATTAATAAAAAAAGCGCCTTAAGGCGCTTTTTTTATTAATGGCAATTACTACAATCTTTACTTTTGGACGACTTTACCTTTCGAGGAATCATCTTTTTTATAAAATACACTACACTTAAAAGTAGTGCCAACCCAATTACAATATTTTCAACCATAAATCAAATATCAACAATTGAAGCTAGAAAATCAAAAAGGATAAAAACAAATACATTATTAACTAGCCTTGTCTAGATATAGCTTTAGTAAAGAATTTGCGCTACCTTTGCGCCCATAATTAAACACATTCACATTCTATGTTAGAGGTACAAAATCTTTCATTACAATACGGCAAAAGAGTATTATTTGATGAAGTAAATTTAAAATTTACCGGGGATAATTGTTATGGAGTTATAGGTGCTAATGGTGCAGGAAAATCAACATTCCTAAAAATACTTTCCGGAGAAATTGAGCCGAATTCGGGCAAAGTAATTATGTTACCGGGCAAACGTATGGCTGTACTTAGTCAAAATCACTTCAAGTTTGACAATGAATTGGTTTTACATACCGTAATAATGGGGCATAAGCGACTTTGGGACATTACCCAACAAAAAGAAGCCATTTATGCAAAGGCTGATTTTAATGATGAAGACGGGCTTTTAGCCTCAAAATTAGAAGGCGAATTTGCTGAAATGAATGGATGGAATGCAGAATCGGAAGCAGCCTCTTTACTTAGTGAATTGGGCATTACAGAAGACTTGCACCTTAAACAAGTACAAGAACTTAACGGAAATCAAAAAGTACGAGTATTGCTAGCACAAGCGTTATTCGGCAATCCAGATATATTGATATTAGATGAGCCTACGAATGACCTTGATTTAAATACCGTTACTTGGTTAGAAGATTTTTTACTGAACTTTAAAAACACCGTAATTGTTGTATCTCACGACCGTCACTTTTTAGATACGGTTTGTACAAGCATTGTTGACATCGATTATAAAAAAATAAAACTATACACAGGAAACTACACATTTTGGTATCAGTCGAGCCAGTTAGCTGCCAGACAGCAATCATCTGCTAATAAAAAGGCAGAAGATAAACGAAAAGAATTGCAAGAATTTATTACTCGTTTTAGTGCAAATGCATCAAAATCACGGCAAGCAACAAGTAGAAAAAAATTATTAGAAAAAATAAAAATCGAAGACATTCAACCGTCTTCACGTAAATATCCTGCAATTATATTTAACCAAGCCAGAGAAGCAGGAAACCAGTTGCTGCATGTAGAAAACATTTCTAAAACACTGGATGGAAATGTTCTATTTAAGAACCTTTCTTTTAACGTTACAAAAGGTGATAAAATTGCCGTACTTTCTAAAAACAGTTTAGCAATTACCACTTTATTTCAAATCTTAAATAATGAAGTAAAGGCAGATTCAGGCGTATGTACTTTCGGTCAAACAATTACCACGGCATATTTACCAAACGATAACAGCAATTATTTTAAATCAAAAGATAGCCTAATTGATTGGCTACGACAATATTCTACAGAAAAAGACGAAGTATATATCCGTGGATTTCTAGGAAAAATGCTATTTACAGGAGAAGAGACTTTAAAAAGTTGTAGCGTTTTATCGGGCGGAGAAAAAGTTCGTTGTATGGTTTCGAGAATGATGTTAGCTAGTGCTAATTTGTTGATGCTTGACGAACCAACAAACCACTTAGACTTGGAGTCCATTACAGCATTTAACAATGCATTAAAAGATTTTCCCGGCACAGTTATTTTCACATCGCACGATCATGAATTTACCAATACGGTAGCCAATCGAATAATCGAAATTGGTCCGAATGGCTTTACAGATAAATCGATGACGTATGATGAGTATTTAGAATATAAAAAACTGCAAGTAGCCTAATTTTGAATAGCTCAATACTACTTATAGTAAATCCTGTTGCAGGAATAAGAAACGGAGTATCGTTTGCTAATCATGTAAAAAAAACAACCGAATCTAGCAACACGCTAGTTGCTATTTTTGTTAGTAAACAGGCAGGACATATTATAAAACATCTATCCTCAACAGACCTTTCTGTTTATTCTAAAATAGGTGTAATTGGCGGAGATGGCACTTTCCATGAGGTTGTAAATGGTGTTTGCAACAATCCAAACTTTAACTACACTACCCCTTTGTTTTTATTCCCTGCCGGTACCGGTAATTCACTTTGTCACGATTTAAATATTTTAGATTTAGAAAAAAGTATTGCAGTTTTTACAAAGGGAAATACCCAAACGCTAGACATATTAGAAATTGAAACATCCAATCAAAAAATATATTCTTTTAATATAATTGGTTACGGATTAGTTGCCACCATAAACAAAACAGCTGAAAAGCTACGAATAGCAGGGTCTGCGCGGTACAACATTGCTTCTATACTAGAGATAATAAAAAACAAAAACTATCGTGCCCAAATTCGACTAGACAATACACAAGCCGAAGATGACTGGTGCTTTTTATTAGCTTGCAACACAATACATACCGGCAAAGGAATGAAAATGGCCCCCAATGCCTTAGTAAACGATGGTTTTGTGGATGTACTGCTAATTAAAAAAGTTTCTGTTCTTCAATTGCTTTCCTTATTCCCTAAAATATTTGCCGGTAAACATGTATTGTCTCCTCTTGTAAAGATTCACAAAGTAAAAGAGTTTGAGATACTCCCCTCTAAAGGCGATACCACCATAAACATTGATGGCGAGTTGAAAGGAGATGCCCCTATTAAAGTAAAACTGCAACCCAATAAATTAGTTATCATTCATGCTAATTAGCTCTTTATCAAATTCTCTATTTATACCAACCACTGCTAGCTAGTAAATTTATTTAGTACCTTTATAGTAGCGGTAATATCAAGCAATACGCAATACAACTAAAGTTAGGTGAGTACATTCCAACACATATTCGACCAGTACAATTGGGAAACAACCCAACAAAGCATCTACTCTAAAACAAAAGCAGATGTTGTTGTTGCATTGCAAAAAGAAAAAATCACACTGGAAGATTTCAAAGCCCTACTCTCTCCTGCTGCTGAAAATTATTTAGAAGCGATTGCGCATAAAAGTCGAGAGCTTACACAAAAACGATTTGGCAATACAATGCAAATGTACATACCCATGTATTTATCGAACGAATGCCAAAACATTTGCACATACTGCGGTTTTAGTTTGCATAATAAAATAAAACGCACTACGCTTACCGACACACAAATATTGCGAGAAGCTGATGAAATAAAAAAACTAGGATACGACCACATATTGCTTGTAACGGGTGAATCATCGCATGTTTCGGTTGATTATTTTTTAAATGCATTTAACTTATTGAAAGATAAATTTTCTCAAATTTCAATTGAAGTTCAGCCACTAGAACAAGAAGAATACCAGCAGCTTATCGATGCCGGGCTTTACAGTGTATTGGTATATCAAGAAACATACCACCAAGCAGATTATAAGCTACACCATACCAAGGGAAAAAAATCTAACTTTTACAATAGATTGGAAACGCCTGACAAATTAGGCAAAGCGGGCATTCACAAAATTGGTGTAGGTGTTTTATTAGGGTTAGAAGATTGGAGAGTAGATAGTTTTTTTACAGCATTGCATTTAAAATATTTGCAAAAAAATTATTGGCAAACAAAATATTCTATATCGTTTCCTCGCTTGCGCCCGGCACAAGGCGTTTTAGAGCCTAAAATAAATGTAACAGACAAAGAGTTGGTTCAACTTATTTGCGCATACCGCCTATTAGATGAGGATGTAGAACTTTCTATCTCTACTCGCGAAACGGAAAAATTTAGAGACAATATTATTAAGCTTGGTATTACCTCAATCAGTGCGGGTTCAAAAACCAATCCTGGGGGATATGCAACCAACAAAGAATCTTTAGAGCAATTTGAAATATCAGATGAGCGAAGCCCGGAAGAAATTGCAAAAATGCTTAAAAAAAATGGCTACGAAATAGTTTGGAAAGATTGGGATAAAATTTATTCTTAGTTTACCTCCTAAATATTTTTTAGCAATCTAAACAATCAGAATAATCTCTTTAAATCACTTAACTGATGAATTGTGTATGTACAGTTATCGGACACCTGCTTTAATGTCTCTTTCAATTTATTATTGACAAAATAAATTTGTTCGATTCCTGCATTCTGCGCGCCTATAATATCTACTTCCCAACTATCTCCTATCATTATGCACTCTAAATTAACTGCACCTATCCTTCTCATTGCAAATTCAAAATATTCTTTTTGGGGTTTGGTAAATGCACTTGATTCGGATGTTATTACTGTACTGAAGTATTCTCGTATCCCACAATTAACAAGCTTTGTTTGTTGGCTATCTGCAAAGCCATTCGACAGAATGTGTAAAGAATAATTTTTAGCAGACAAATAATCAAGTGCTGCTTTCGCGCCCTCTATTAAATACGATTTTTCCTTACAGTTGGTTGTATAGTACGAATTCAATTGGCTCGCCAACTCGTTATCATCAATACCTAAATCAGACAATGCTTTTTGAAAGCGTATATTTCGTAATTCGTCTTTTGTTATTCTTTTCTCGCGATACAAGAGCCACATATATTCATTAGCAGCAATAACACTCTTGAGCAATGCAGGAAACGCTACATACTTTTGCAAATCATACAAATGGAACAATTCTAAAATAGTTTCCTCAGAGCTTTTTTCATAGTCCCATAGAGTTCCATCTAAGTCGAAAAAAATATGTTTATACTTTTTTTGCATTGCTCTTTAAAACAAAAAGGCGACCGATGGTCGCCTTTTTGTTTTATGTATATTTAGAATTTATTCAACAATAGCTTTAAAATCAGCGTTAGCTCTATACTTTAAGAACTCGCAATCATCCTTTGCTTTTGCCTTTAATGAAGAGTCTTTGTTAATTGCAGACTTCAAGTTATTTATCATTAAATCATTGTTATTTGAACGCGCACCAACAATAGCTTTTAAGTAATAAGAAATAGCCATGTCTTTTTCAGGCGAGTTATCAATGATAGCTAATGCATTATTTGCACTACCATTTAATACTTGAGCTAATGCAGCATTGAAAGAATTTGTACTTCCAAAATTTGTAACTGCAGCAGCATACTCTCCATTCATAATATTGATAATTCCCATGTTGTATTCCACTTCAGAACCAGCACCGGAAGCAGATTTATAATAATCCATTGCTGCCTTTTTATCTCCTTTTAATCGAGCTGTTGCTCCAAGGTTATTCAATACAATAGGATTCGCGGTAACTAGTTTATTTGCTTTTTCAAATTGTGCTTGTGCATCACCTACTTTATTTTGCATTAAATAGATAAAACCAACATTGTTAATACATCTCCAATCATTTGGATACAATCTTTCTCCCGCTTTATAGATAGAAAGTTTTGTATTCATATCTGTTGTAAGGTTTGCAGCATACAAAACCTCCTCTACTGATAACGAATCAGGCGTTGTAGTAGAAAGTTTAGCAATTTGGTCGTCTGTTCTGCTGTTCTGTTCTCCGTTTATTGTAATAACAGCTCTTCTTAATTTTGGTAAAATCTCGTTAGAAACTTCCTCGTAAGTTTTAGCTAAGTTCTTTATTTCTCTCTCTCTAATATCCAAATCAGAATACATAGTAAGAACTCGTAAAATCAAATCCTTATCAGCAATACTAGAAGCTTCCATCAACTTTTTAAATCCTTCCCAATCTTCGGCTGTTGTAACAATGCTGTAAAAAGACTCTGCAGTTGCAGCTTCTACTTTATTTTTCTTGTCTCCAAACACACCCATCATAGCCTTCATACCAGATTTAGCACGATCTTGAGCTAAGTCAGCATTCAAGGTTTGCTCTCCGTCTGGTGATGCATAAGCAGATACGTTTGCATTTTTAAAGGTATATCCTTTTGCCACACCTTCTGCAATAAAAGCTTTTACCGCTTTCATTTCAGTATTGCTCATTTCATTAGGACGAACGGTAGATTGATTAACTGTATAGTATATGCTTCCAGTTGTAGTAACAGGAACAGTTTTCGTAAATTTATCTTTTGCAGCTATTGCTTTCTCATCACTTTTCACTAACAACGGAGTTGCAACAACACCATCAGCAATCTTTACCTCAGGAAAATCTTTTGTTTTGGATTTCATGCTTCCTGTTGCTTTTACAAAAAGCTCAGATTTTGCCATTTCTGGAGTATATGCAATTTTATCGTTATACATAAAGCTTCCGCCATTTGCATAGGACACTTTAGTTCCTGATCCTTCAGCAGCTTCTCCCAATACAGTAATCGGTTTAAGTGTTTTTTCTCCACCTTGATATTTAAGAGTTGGAGTAATTACTACAGTTGCCTTTTTAGCAAAGAATTTAGCCGGATACTTACCCGAAACAGTAACCTTTACGCTATCTGCATGCATTTCCAATGGCTTTGGAGACACTTCGTAAGTAACTTTGGGTGCATTTTTCACCATTTTGCCTAGTCCATTGCAACCAGCAAGTAATACAGAACCGCTAAGAGCAATTGCTATTGTTTTTAATCCAGTAGAGTTTTTCATTTTTTGTGTTAATTATACGGATGCAATATTATACAATGTTTTTAACATATAAAAGGAGTTTTTTCACATTCTTTTAACATAGTTGACTGGATTTCAACCACTAAAAAAACACTATTGCGGCAATGGCTCTAAAACTCCCTCTAATGGTAACTCTGCATTTAAATCTGCTATTCTTTTACTTAAAGTGGGATGATAAAAATTTGGCGCAATTTCTTCTAAAGGCTGCAAAACGAACTTTCTCTCTTGAATAAGTGGATGCGGAACAACCAACAAGGTAGTAGCTAATACATCTGAATTAAAAAAAAGTATATCGATATCTATTGTTCTCGGCATCCATTTAGTATTTGGAGTTCTAATCCTGCCCAAAGCAGCTTCGACAGCTTGCGTTTTTTCAAGAAGTTGATGTGCATCAAAAGATGTTTTTATCTCAATTGCTTGATTATAATAATCATCTTGTTGAGTATTGCCCCAAGCGGCTGTTCTATAAATGCTGGATTTTTTTACAACCGGCCCAATTTGTTCTTGAATTTTAACAACTGCTTCGTTAAGAAACGCAAGCTTGTCTCCAAGATTACTTCCTAACAGTAGATATACAGTATTTAGGCTGTCGTTTTTCACAAAATTTATTAGTGTAATTAGCTTTTAAGCAGTTATATTTGTCAACCAAAATTAGAAATACATTTTGTAAAACACACAACTACCAAATAAAACCAACATCCAATCACAATATTATTGTTGTAAATATTAAATTTAAAAACTAAACAAACACACAAATGAAACAATTTTTCGCATCGTGCTTAGGTTCAATAATTGGACTTTTTATTGCATTTTTTCTTGTTGTTATTATCGGCATTGCAATTGTTGCCAGTGCAATAAGCTCTACAGAAGAAACCAAAACCTTTAAACCAAAAGACAATTCGGTACTACACATAAAACTAGATAAAGAAATTCCAGAACGTAGTTCCAAAAACCCTTTCGAGAATTTTGATTTTGGGTCAATGGAAGACAATAAAAGTGTTGGACTTAATGACATTTTAGCTTCTATTAAAAATGCAAAAACAGACGAAAAAATAAAAGGTATATTCTTAGACTTATCTTTCATTCCGGCTAGAATGGCTACGTTGGAAGAAGTTAGAAATGCGCTTATTGATTTTAAAACGTCCGGAAAATTTATTTTTAGCTACAGCGAAATATACGAGCAAGATGCATACTACTTGGCATCGGTATCGGATAAAGTTTATCTTAACCCTTACGGAATGCTTGAATTTAAAGGAGTTGGAGCACAGGTTATGTATTTTAAAACCATGTTAGAAAAATTAGAAGTGCAACCTCAAATTTTTAAACATGGTAAATTTAAAAGTGCCGTAGAACCTTTTGACCACGATAAAATGACACCCGAAAATCGTGAGCAAATAAGAACATATGCAGGTTCGTTGTGGACTCATGTATTAGAAGGTGTTTCAAAAGAAAGGAAAATAAGTGTTGAAGAACTAAGAACCATCTCAAACGACTTGTTGATAAGAACTCCGGAAGATGCAGTTAAATACAAACTGGCAGATAAGCTTGCATACAAAGACGAATTTCTAGATGATTTAAAAGAAAAATTAGGCATCAAAAAAGATGATAAGATTAGTACAGTTAGCTTAGAAAAGTATTCTAAGTTTGAAGATTCTGACAAGAAAGAAACAAAAGACAAAATAGCAATTGTTTATGCAGTAGGCGAAATACAAGGTGGTGAAGGGGATGACGAAACTATTGGTTCCGATAGAATTTCGGAAGCAATTAGAAAGGCAAGAAAAGACTCTTCTATAAAAGCAGTTGTGTTGCGAGTAAACTCTCCGGGCGGAAGTGCGCTTGCATCGGAAGTTATTTGGAGAGAAGTTATGCTTACTAAAAAAGAAAAACCGGTTGTGGTTTCGATGGGAGATGTAGCTGCTTCGGGAGGTTATTATATTGCTTGTGGTGCAGATGCAATTGTAGCAGAACCAAATACGATTACCGGTTCAATTGGTGTATTTGGAATGTTGTTTAATATGAAAAATTTATTCAATAATAAATTAGGCATCAATATTGATACCGTAAAAATTGGAAAGTATTCTGACTTAGGCACTCCATTTAGAGCTGTAACAACAGAGGAAGGAGCTATTATTCAAAATGAAATAGAACGTATATACGATACCTTCATAACACGTGTTGCCGATGGAAGAAAAATAACAAAAGCAAACGTTGACAGTATTGGTCAAGGACGCGTATGGAGTGGTGTAGATGCCAAACGAATTGGATTAGTTGATGAATTGGGCGGAATTGACAAAGCAATTGCACTAGCAGCACAAAAAGCAAAATTAGACACGTACAAAATAACAGACCTTCCAAAACAGAAAGATCCGTTCGAAGAATTTGTAAAAGAATTTTCTGGCGATGTTACTACTAAATTTGTGAAAAACGAATTAGGAGAAAATTATATTTACTACAAAAAAGCAAAAGAAGTAATGAACATGAAACCTGGTGTGCAGGCCAGAATGGAGTACGATATTACAGTGGAGTAACTAGTTTACAAGTTGCTCATTTAGGAAGTTTAAATTCTGAAAACTAGAAGATAATTTATTCAAAAATTATCTTCTAGTTTTTTTTAGAGCGTACTTTCCTGCAAATTGAATAAAGCACTTATCTATACTGCAGTAAAAAAATCGCGTACACTTCAATAAATTAGGCAATTGAAAAAGAAGTAATACATCAAATTTCAACTTTCGAACTTTAAACTTTGCAACCAAAAAATGACAAACTCAGAAATAGCAGACACCATAAAGCTCACAGCACAGCTAATGGAATTACATAACGAAAATCCATTTAAAATAAAATCGTTAAACAATGCTTCTTTTCAAATTGACAAACAACCTGTAGCTCTTGAGAATAGTACAAAAGATGAAATAGAAAAACTACCAGGTATTGGGAAAAGTATTGCCGCTAAAATAGATGAATTAAATAGAACAGGACAACTAGCCGAGCTTACTGAAATTCTTTCAAAAACTCCGTCAGGACTATTAGAAGTATTGAGAATAAAGGGATTGGGACCGAAGAAAGTTTCAACACTTTGGAATGACCTAGGAATAGAATCTGTAGGAGAACTGTACTATGCATGTATTGAAAATAGATTAATTACACTTAAAGGCTTTGGCACCAAAACACAGGAAGCTGTAAAAAAATCGATTGAATATATACAAGCCAATAAGGGAAAATTTTTGTATGCTCACGCTGAAGTTATTGCAAACAGTGTAGTTGAAGAATTACGAAAAAAACACAAAAAAGTTGAACTAACCGGAGAAATAAGACGTAAAAACGAAATCATAAATAGTATTGATATAGTTGTAGAATCGATAGATACAATAGAATTACCAAGCGTATCTATTCCAATAAAAATAAATATTATACCTGCCACACAAAACAGCTTCCACTCTACCCTATTTGAAACTACAGCTACTTCAGCGCATTTAGAAAAAAGCGAATACAACAAGTTGGGGACTAAAAATTTTGCAAGCGAAGAAGAAATATACAAACAGCTGAATTTACAATACATTGAACCGGAATTACGAGAAGGCCTCAATGAAATTGAACTTGCAAAAACAAACTCTATTCCTAAATTAATTGAGACAACCGATTTAAAAGGAGTTTTGCACAACCATACTACATATAGCGATGGAATTCACACGTTAGAAGAAATGGCCACACATTGCAAGCAATTAGGGTATGAATATTTAGGGATTTGTGATCACTCGCAAACAGCAGTATATGCAGGTGGTTTAAAACCAGAGGCAATTCTAAAACAACATGCCGAGATAGATATCTTGAATGAAAAGTTAAAACCATTCAAAATTTTTAAAGGGATAGAGAGCGATATTTTAAATGATGGTCCACTCGATTATCCGGAAGAATTATTAAAAACATTCGACATGGTTGTTGCATCAGTGCATTCCAGCTTAAAAATGGATGAAGAGCGAGCAACCAAACGTTTGTTAAAAGCAATTGAAAATCCATATACTACAATACTAGGTCACATGAGTGGACGATTATTGCTTTCCAGAGAAGGCTATCCGCTTGACTATAAAAAAATAATTGATGCATGTGCTGCCAATAAAGTAGTTATAGAGCTAAATGCAAACCCACATCGACTTGATATTGATTGGCGTTGGATAAATTATTGTCTTGAAAAAAATGTACTTATTTCCATCAATCCAGATGCGCACGAAAAAGATGGATTCCAAGATATGTATTACGGTGTTTGTGTTGCTAGAAAAGGAATGGTTTCTGCTCAAACATGCCTAAATGCAATGTCGCTGAATGAGATTAGTTCGTTTCTAAAAAACAAATAATCTATTCTATACTTTTAAAAGTTCTTTCTCTTCTTATCTTCTTAAAAAAAGATTTGCTTTTATCAACTGAGGTAAACAAATAAACTGCCTTTCCTACAATATGATCTTCAGGCACAAATCCCCAAAACCTTGAATCTGCAGAGCTGTGACGATTATCGCCTAACATAAAATAATAATTCTTTTTAAACGTATAATACGAAGACACATTACCATTTATATAAATAGAGTCGTACTTAATTTCCAACTCATTCTTTTCATAGAATACAATAATTCGATAAAACAACGGCAAATTTTCAAGTGTTAACATTGTTGAATCACCTGCTTTAGGTACTTTCATTGGCCCCCAGTTATCTATGTTCCATGAATACTTTTTGTCGTTAGGAAATACCATATCATTGGCAACTCCACGTTTATCAACATACTGCTTTATTTCTTTTATATTATTCATTCGAGCTACTCTACTCAATGCACTATCTGTAAGAGAAAACATATAATCTCCTTTTCCTGAAATTCTACCTCCATCGGTAATTCCCATCATAGCAAATGAATCGGGATTAAAGTGTCCTTTTTTTTCCGTTTTAATAATATAGTTCAACTCTGCGTTAACAGGCAATTCCAGCAAACTATCATTTACAAAAACCTTGCTCTCGTTAATCTCAATAGAATCTCCGGGCAATGCTATACAACGTTTTATATAGTGCGTGCGATGGTCAATTGGAACACCTGTTTCCATCGGATAATTAAAGACTATAATATCATTTCGCTTTATTGAATTTATTCCAGGCAGTCGAAAATAGGGACTTTGTATCCAAGTCAAATAAGACCTTATTCCTAAAAGAGGAATATATTGATGACTAAATGGAATGGACAAAGGTGTTATTGGCAACCTTGCGCCATAGCTCAATTTATTTACAAAAATAAAATCTCCAACTTGCAATGTTTTTTCCATTGAAGAAGTTGGAATTGTATATGCTTCGAACAAAAAAGTGCGCAACACAAGCACCACCAGGAATGCAAAGAAGGTGGCTTTTAACCACTGTCTATATGTAATTATTCTTCTTAGTTTTTTAACCACATCTGTTTTTTAAGCACGTTGTTAATCCCGGTCTAATATAAATAGATGGTATAACAACTTACTTATACGCAAAATTTAGGATTTGGTTGTAGCGTTCGGTTTAGAATCTTTCTTGCGTCTTTTTCTTATGTACGAAAACCCTCTTATTCCAACAAGAATAACTATAAAATGCAGCAAATACGACCGAGAAATACCATCGCTACTAACAAATGTAAAAAAGCGACTCCAACGGGCTTTGCTTTCGGATGAAAACAGCTTACCAACATTTAGTTTCCCACTTAATGGATTTTGTTGCGCATCTTTCCACGACATCCAAATAAACACAGGTCGCCCTACAATATGATCTTCGGGCACCAACCCCCAATACCTTGAATCTGCTGAATTATGACGATTGTCTCCCATCATAAAATAATAATCAAGTTGGAATGTATAGCTGTTGGTTTCCTTCCCATTAATGTATATTTTACCTTCTCTAATTTCCAATTCATTATTCTCGTAGTTCTTTATTAATCTATCGTACAAGCAAATATTAGAAGTGTCGATTTTAACTGTAAGCCCTTTGTTAGGAATAACAAGCGGCCCAAAATTATCGTTATTCCATTTGTAAGTAGGTTTGTGCGGAAAAATTTCAGGCGCATATTCATTTGCAGCATCAATTTGTTTTTCTACAGAAATGACGTTGGGTATTTGTTTTGCTTTTGCGGCAGTTTCTGCAGGCATATTAATTGTATAAATTATCGTATCTCCCGAAGCTCCCTCAATTCTAAGCTCAGTAACATACACATCTAATTTATCCAACAACGGGAAGTTGAATCGAGGTGTTTGCGAGCCATCCAGATTAGCTTGCACGCCAATAAATACAAACCCTTTAGTTTTTACCGTGTAATGGTGCTGTGCCTTTTCGGGCATAGGGCTTAATTTATCATCAATGTAAATATCGCCTTGCTTTATTTCAAATTTATCTCCGGCAATTGCCACACATCGTTTTACGTAGTTCTCACGCTTATCTGGCGGACGAGCTACTATACCTCCAAAAGGTTGTCCTGATGCAGGATTAATATTTTGCGGATTCCAAACATTCGCTCTTCCAAAATCTCTACAAAGTTGGTAATAGCTTTGGTTTTGCGCACCTAGCGCCACCGTATCTCCATCGGGATAATTAAACACCACATAATCATTACGCTTTACGTTTCCAAATCCGGGCAAACGCAAGTAAGGTAATTTAATCCACTCTAAATATGATTTGGTAGTTTCTGTAAGAGGCAAGGTGTGATGCGCAAAAGGAAAAGCCAACGGTGTATTTGGAACCTTTGCACCGTATGCCATTTTACTTACAAATAAATAATCGCCAACCATTAACGACTTTTCGAGTGAAGAAGTAGGAATTGTAAATGCCTCTAAAAAGAAAGTACGAATAACAGTAGCTGCTACAACAGCAAATACTAAAGCCTCCACCCATTCTCGTACTGCGGATTTCGGCAACTTTGATTTTTCAACCGGACCAACATATTTAGCATTTGCATCAAAACCTAAATAACACAGATAAAAATATGGAAATAGCAGTGCTAATGCTTGGTTCAAAATACTTTTATTGGAATACGCTTTTGCAAGCATAAGAGCCATAATGCCAATCATTAAAAAATTCACCCCAGGCACAATCATTAAAAACACCCACCACCAAGGCTTTTGAATAAGCTGAAGCCAAGGAATAAAATTATAAAACGGAACAAATGCCTTCCAGGTTGCAATTTGTTGTTTTTGGTAGATTTTGAATAAACCAACACACATAACAATGTGAAGGAAAAGAAGTATTGTATATTGATTAATCATAATTTTTTATCTGTTTGCTAAGTAAACTTATATTTTTACTTTTTATTTATTGTAAGTAGTTAAATGATGTTAATTATAAGTATATTTTTTGTAATAATTATAGCCAACAATTGAATTATCTAGCCCATTTTTTTCTAGCAGGAAAATCAGAAGATTTACTAATTGGCAATTACATTGCCGATTCGGTAAAAGGAATTGCCTATACAAACTACCCTGCAGGAATAAGCAAAGGAATACTAATGCACAGAGCTCTGGATAATTTAATTGACACACACGAAATAGCTGCCCAAACAAAAGAGTTACTAAAGCCTCACTTAAAAAGGTATTCGGGAATTGCACTCGATTTTCTATACGATTACCTACTCGCAAAAAATTGGGAGAAATTTTCGGATGAACCACTACAACATTTTTCAGATTCAACTATCGAAATTTTGTCCATGTACTCTAATTTGCCTGTAGAACAACAACAGTTTTTAAGATATATGAAAGCTTACAATTTACCGGCAGCCTATGCTAAAGAGGATATTATTAGACAAGCACTATACCATTTCACTAAGCGAATTAACGCTCCGTACGAATTAAATATGGCTATTGATATTTATAACTTAAATAAAACAGATATTGATTCTCATTTTGATTTATTTATGAAAGAAGCGGTTATTTTTTCGCTGGATTTTTCAAATAGCTAACCAACTTATTTTTTTATCAAGGGGTTATTTTTAATTTAGTTTATTATTATTGAAATTTTTGTAATGAAAAAACATATTCTTTTTTGGGTATTAGCTTTGACTTTTTCTGCAATTAATGCCCAATCTAACAAGTTAGGAACTGTGAGTGGCAATATTGGGGCAAATGCGGGCATAAATGCGGCTCAACTAGGCAAAGCAGGCATTTCTTCTTATACGCTTAGTGATGCATCTATATTCACCTCTAATTTTCCAATCGAATTAAATTTAGGTATTGCTAAACCTTTAAGTATTGGAGCAAATTACACTCCGAGCAATTGGTCTATAATAGGAGAAAGTGGGAATGTTTCCGGAAAATTTGCCGCTTTGGGAGCTAATATTAATTTGTACATTATCAACAGGAACAGATTTAATATGCAATTATCGCTTACTCCATCGTATTTATTATTTAAACCTATTGATTTTTCCTTTAATCAAAACAGCAACACCATTAAGGCTAATTTAAGTGGGGTTGACTATAAAGCACGGCTGTTATTTAACATTTACTTTACTAACCATTTCGGGATGTACTTCAATATTGGTTACAATACGTATAAAATTTCTATTAGCGATTATAATTTATTGCTTCAAGACCCAAATTTAGAACAAGAATTAAAAGACTTGATTTCTGAAAATTTCAAATCCTCCTTACCCGGATTTCAAGGTGGTGCTGGTATTGTTTTTAAGTTTAAATAAGCAGATTAGAGCTTAACACCAATAATACAAATATCATCAATTTGCTCCGTGTTTCCTTGCCATGTAATATAGGCGTCAATCAAACGTTCTTTTTGTCTATTGGCATCCAACATAAAACCATTCAATAATACTTCCGAAAGTTGCTTAGACCCAAATTTTTTGCCTTTAGGCCCCCCAAATTGATCGTTATATCCATCAGAAAACAAATACAAACAATCCCCTTTCGAAAGCTGCTGTTTATGTAAGGTAAATGGCACCATATTTTCGTAAAAACCAATAGGTTGCTTATTGGGCAGTAACTTCAATAAACTTCCATTTTTAATAATCAGCAATGGATTATTTGCTCCCGCCCATTCCATTTCTAATGTTTTTTTGTTTACACACACCATTGAAATGTCCATTCCATCCTTTGTTTGTTGATTCGTGCCTACTTGCTTCAACTCCTTTACAAATTTGTCTCGTAGACCACCTAATATTTCATCAGGACGCATTCTCTTTTCAGAGCTTGCCAATTCGTTTAAAAACGCAACCCCTAACATAGTTAAGAAACCACCAGGAACTCCATGTCCAGTACAATCGCAAACAGCCAAATACCACCAATCTCCTTTCTCTGAAATCCAATAAAAATCGCCACTCACAATGTCCTTGGGTTTAAATAAAATAAAATGCTCTGGTAACAAATCAACTAAGTGTGTTTCTTCTTTTAATAGCGCTAACTGTATGCGTTGAGCATATCTTATGCTACTAATGATTTCTTCGTTTTTTTCCTCAATTACTTTCTTTTTTTGATTAATCTCCTTTGTGCGTTCTTTTACCTTTAGCTCTAGTTCAATATTAGCCTTGGTTTTAATCTCATTCAGTTCCTTTAGCCGTTGAAAAGCATCGTCCTTAAACTGCTTAAATCGATCTACAACCGCTAGGGTAAGTAACGACACTTCTGCAGCAGAACCAATTTGAATTCCGTATTCCGTAAAATAATTTAGAGGCAATGCTCCTACATTTTTAAGAATAAATAAGAATACAAAAACAACTAAAATAACAAACGCAATAATAAAGAAACGTGCAGGCTTGTAGCCTCGCTTCCATATTATATATGCTGCAGGAAGAATTAAAATATTTACTAAAAATGTGATTGTATTTATTGCATAAACCGAAGCCAAAAATGTTTCCTCAAAAGGCAAAATAGAACAAACCAACGAGACAAAAACAACAATAGTTATGTATTTAAAAACAACAAATAATTTAGGCAGTTCTTTTTTTAATTCAAGAAAAAATATTGAAAATCCTAATAAAAACAACACGGATAAATTCGCAAAAATAGGGTTAGCATGTTTAGCCAAATAAACCGATTGCGGCCATAAATATTGAAACCCGAGTCCGGTTAGGGATAATTGCAAAAAAAGTAATCCAATTAAATAAGCTACATAAAACAAGGTTGTTCTGCTATTCAACACCAAATAGAAAAACAAATTCAACGCAATAGCAAATGCAATTAATCCAAAATAAAGACCAAAAATAAGTTGCTCGTTGCTTGATTGTTGTGTGTAATAAGTAGGCTTTCCAATAGATAACGGCACATGAAATTGCTCTCCACTATTCTTTACATAAATATAAAATTCAGTAATAGAGCTTGGAGGTAGCTGTACAAAAAATCGAAAATACTTATCTTTTATTGTTCTTTTCTCAAATAGAAACGCGTCTCCAGCACTCTGGACAACAGTATCTGTAGCATTTACATAAATTAATTTGGCTTGATCTAAATTTGGATTTTTAATTTCAATGAAATTGCTGATTGGTTCATTTGCAGTATTATATACAAAAAATTTAAACCAATAAGCCGAACGACTAAAACCAAAATTAGGCACTTCGGAAAGAATAGGCTCGTACTGTAAACTTTTTATTTGTGCTAGTGAAGTAGGCTCTACAACTTCTTTAGCAACCGACAAATATGGATAACCAATATTTACAACAGTTGTTGACTTTTTTAATTCAATAATTTGAGGTTCGGCAAGTGTTTGCGTAACTAAAAAACAAAATACCACAAACAAAAAATATCTAGCCATTAAAAAAATTTGATACAGGAATTTAATGAATTTATTTTAGAACGGATAACCGAGCCCGATGTTAATATTAAAAAAATCATATTTAGACCCATACGTACTTGCGTATTTAGCTTTCCACGACTTATCGAACATATTTCTAGCAACCCACCTACCTTTCTCACCAAATAAAGGATCTCGGACTTTTGCACCAACATCCAATCTAAAAATAAAAAAAGTAAAATCGGCACGTAAACCAGTACCTACGCCAATGGCAATCTCTTTATAAAATGTGTCTAGTTTAAAATCTCCCCCTTCTCTCTTACTATTAGGGCTCTTCAGCCAAACATTGCCGGCATCTGCAAAAATAGCTGCATTTAAGAATCCATACACTTTAAATCGGTATTCAATATTTGTTTCTAACTGAATATCTCCAATTTGATCGTAAGCACTTTGAGCTGCACTCTGAAACGAACCCGGCCCAAGAGATCTTGCTCGCCAAGCTCTTATCCCATTTGTTCCTCCAGCAAAAAAACTTTTTTCAAATGGTAATACGTTTAAGTTTTCCAATGCATACCCAAGCCCTGCATAAGCCCTAAATACAATACTTCTTTGTGGGCTTAAAATTTTAAAATGTCTGAAATCTGCATCTGTTCTTATGTACTGTGAATAAATAACATTGAAAAGCCGGTAACTTCCACTTGTATCTTTGGGAGAATTAGCTAATTTGTTCAGCAATCGGAGTGTATTACCAGATGACTCTAGTCCAAATCGAAACAAGTTGTACTTCTTACTTTGCTTTTTTAAATCTTGACTGTTATAATTAAATCCATACCTACTGCTAATAGTAAAGTGGTCGGTATAACTTGTTAATATTAAAAAATCGTTAGTGTTTTTTAAAAAGGTTTCGAAACTTTCTTTTTTGTCTATTTTAACATAACTAATCTCTAACGGATTAATTGTATGTTTTTTTTGAGCAGTTTCCTTCCAATTATATCCAAATGCGATATTGCTTGCATACCTCTCGTAATCAGATCGCACTTGATAATTAAGAGCACTTGTAAATCGAGTTTTAGGTTCTGAATTTTTTGACGCATTTACCCTAAATGGCAATAGGAATCGGGGAATATCCATATTAGCCTCCGGACCAAGTTCTATTGTATTAAACTTTATTAGATTTTGATTTTTATCTGCCGCATTTTCATTAATCAATTTCTGATTATTTATACCTCCTCTTAGTTTAATTTCAAATATCTCAAACGATTTAAATGCATTCTTATTCTGATAGGTAAAACTGCCTGAAATTCCATTGTTTCCGGATGTTGTAGTATACTCTCCTTCTAAGGTAAACGACTGTTTGTTTATTGGTGACAACGAAATAAAACAATCCAAATAACCTGGTCTTACTTCCTTAAACGAAATTGTAACCAATTTAAATGCTTTTAACTCCGACAATCTTTTATAGGTAGCCTCTACATTGCTTATTTGATACAAATCGCCTTTATGAACATATACTGCTGTTAGAATATTCCTTGGTTTATATTCTAATTTTTTGTTGTAGAGAAATACAAAATCTAAATATTGAATTGTATCAGGCGCTGAATTGTCATTAAGTTGCGAGGTATAGTTTGTGTTGATTATGGTTTGATTAATATAATAACGGGGATGTGGAATTTCGAGCAATGAATCTTTTATATTTTTATGCGGAACAGAATAATTTTTCACCCCAATAGTTATGTTTATTGTATGTGTCTTTCTAGAACTATCAACGGTATAATACATATATTCTTTTGCAAACTTGTAATATCCATTATTTAGCAAGTCTCGTCCTACTCTTTCTCGTTCCTTTTGCAAAACATCAGTATCAAATATGTTCCCCTTCTTTATTAGTGAACTTGCTGTATCCAAAAACACATAATAAGCCAAAAGCTCATCTTCAATTGCATATGTTATGGTATCTATCCTATAAGGCTCTTTAGACGAAACAAGATAAAAAACACGAGCCTTCTTATTCTTCTTATATGTAGAGTCCTTAACTTCTGCATCAAAATAACCTTTATTAAAATAAAATTTTTCTAGTTGTTTTGTTGTGCCTTTAGTTAACACTGAATCGTATAATACAGGCGGTTCGCCAAAATCCAACAGAACTTCTGAGAAAAATTTTCTATTTTTTCGCTTCTTTTTTTTTGAATTTGCAAACTTTAAAT
>JAFLBG010000032.1 GCA_017303975.1 Bacteroidota bacterium | reverse complement strand
CAGCTGTTGTAAGCACTACCATTACAGGATCCGGAGCGCCTATTGCAACTATTACAAATAGTGTATCATCATGTACGGGTAATTCGAACGGTGTAGCTACTGCTTCTGTAACAAATGGAACTTCGCCTTATACGTACTTGTGGAGCAATGGCAGAACTGTTGCTAGCAATACAGGATTGAGCACTGGAGTTTACACAGTAACAGTGACTGACAACATTGGTTGCACAGCTGTTGTAAGCACTACCATTACAGGTTCTGGAGCACCTATCGCAACTATTACAAACAGCGTTTCCTCTTGTACTGGAAATTCGAACGGGGTCGCAACAGCTTCTATAACAAATGGAACTGCGCCTTATACCTACTTGTGGAGCAATGGGGCTACTGCTTCTAGCAATACTGGCTTAAGCACCGGTGTATATTCATTAACTGTTACTGATAACAGAGGTTGTACTACTGTCGCTACTACTACCATTACTGGTTCTGGAGCGCCTGTCGCAACAATTACAAACAGCGTTTCCTCTTGTAATGGAAATTCAAACGGGGTCGCAACAGCTTCTATAACAAATGGTACTGCACCTTACACCTATTCGTGGAGCAATGGCAACACAACCGCTGTTAACGGAGGATTAGGAATAGGCTCCTATTCTCTTACGGTTACTGACAATCGAGGATGTACGACAAGCGCAGTTACAACCATTACCGCATCTGGCGCTCCAATAGCCTCAATTAGCTCGCTAACAAATGTAAGTTGCTTTGGAGGAAATACCGGATCTGCCCAAGTAAGCGTTACAAACGGAACTACACCCTATACGTATTTATGGAGTACTGCTGCAACAACCAATTCTATTACAAACCAAGCCGCTGGTAATTATACCGTAACAATTACCGATGCGAATGCGTGTACCACACAAACAGTAGTAACAATTACCCAACCTGCATCTGCTGTTTCAGCAACAATAACAACCGTTCCATCCATATGTACTAGTAATACAGGATCTGCAAGCATTACTGCTTCCGGAGGAGTTGGTTCTTATACCTACCTTTGGAATACATTACAAACAACAGCTGCTATTTCCGGAATACCTTCAGGAACCTACAATGCAACAATTACTGATGCAAATGGGTGTACTTATACTGCATCTACAAGCATTACAAATACATCTGGAGGCGTTGCTTCTGTAAATATTATTAGCAATGTAAACTGCTTTGGCGATTCTACAGGAGGAGTAAATGCGTTTATTAGTGGTGGACTTGCACCTTACGATTATTTATGGAATACAAGTTCAACAAGTCAAGTATTGATGGGAATACCATCTGGAGTTTATTCAGTAACTATTACAGATGCAAATGGATGTAAATCGGTAGCATCTGCAAACATTACGCAACCAAGCGCTCCGTTAGCTGTTACCTACACAGTTAGTGTTGCAGGATGCATGGGCACATCCAATGCAGTAATTGCAACTTCTGCAACAGGAGGAACAGCTTCCTACTCCTACAACTGGAGCAATGGCTCTACTGATCAAAACAACTCCGGTCTTTCTATTGGCAGTTATTCTCTTACTGTAATTGATTCTAAAGGATGTGCAGTTGCCATTCCGGTTATTACTGTTACTGCCAGTGGCGGGCCAATAGTAGCTACCACAGTTACGAATGTGAGCTGTAATGGTGGTTCTAACGGCAGCGTAACCACTAGCGTATCAAACGGAGTAATGCCTATCAATTATGCATGGAGCAATGGATCTACAAACTCAACAATTAATTTGATACCTGCAGGTATTTATACTGTTACCGTAACTGATTTTAATGGATGTACTTCTGTAGATACTGCTACTGTAACAGAGCCTTCTACACTAAGCTCAATAGTATCAGTTAGTTCAGGATTAACATGCGCAGGAAGCTCTAATGCTGTTTTAACTGCAACAACTTCAGGCGGCACTCCAATTTACACGTATACATTATTCCCGACCAATACCATCAATACATCTGGAGTGTTTTCAAATTTAGCTGCTAACACCTATACTCTTGTTGTATCGGATGCAAATGGGTGTACAGCAATTGCAACCAGCAGTACATCTGCAATTGTGATTAACCCTCCTACTCCTATCACACTTACTGTAACATCAAGCACCAACGTAAGTTGCAACGGAACATCAACGGGATCAGTTGTAGCTATTGCCGGTGGCGGAGTTGGAACATACACATACGCAATCAGTCCGGGTAGCTCAAGTAACACAACAGGGATATTTAATTCCTTAGCAGCAGGAACGTACACTATAACAGCAATAGATACGAATGGTTGTAATTCTCCAAACGGTGCCATTATTACCATTACACAAACTGCTGCAATTGTAATTAATAGTTCTAGTGGCATTGTAAATGAATCATGTCCTGGAACACTAGATGGTTCGGCTGCGATAACTGTAACCGGTGGAAATGGAGGATTTACGTACACGCTTCAACCATTAGGGAACAGCAATAGCACAGGCATTTTCACAGGATTAAGTGCCGGCTCCTACACTATAGCCGTAACAGATAATATGGGTTGTTCGAGCACAAATACATTTACCATCACGAACCAATCTACCGGTATTGTTGTTGCTGTAAATGACTACGACAGTACGGAATTTAACACCCCTAAATCGTTTAATGTTTTTGCAAATGACAATGCATCAGGTGGAAATACAAACATCACTGTTCTTATAAATCCGGTAAATGGAAGCATTACAGGAATAGCAAATGGACTAATTGATTACAATCCAAACACAGGATTTAGTGGCAATGATTCATTGACCTACATTATATGTGATCCATTTTGTGTAAACACCTGCGACACAGCTAAACTTTATATAGAAGTATTGCCGGAAGTTATTTTATCTATCCCAAATGGATTTAGCCCGGATGGTGATGGTATAAATGATAATTGGGTAATTAAAAATTTACTCCGATTTGGAAACGGAAACAACAAAGTAGAAATCTTTAACAGATGGGGGAATAAAGTGTATGAAGCTAATCCTTACCAAAATAATTGGGACGGAACTCCTAATACCGCTATGACTATTGGTGATGGGAAAGTAGTACCTGGAACGTACTATTATGTCTTAATCATTGAAGGAATGGATCCGTTTAAAGGATATTTAGAAATTAGAAGATAAAAAATCATAAATAATAAACATTTCCCAAAGTTTAAACCTTTGGGAAATGTTTATTGAAATTCCTCACTTTTATTTTTTATTCACCAATCTTAAACGAATTTGTGTAATTACTTTTTTGGTATAAAGTGGAAAATCTCCATCCATCATCCAATTGTAGTAAGAAGGTTCTTTTGCAAAAACCTCTTCAACAGACTTATCTTTGTGCTTACCAAAACTAAAAACTTCTACATTTTTCTCATTAAAGACAATCCTTCCAGCCAGATCAGCATTTTTTGAGCGAGATGAAAAATCGTGCAAGTAATTTACATCGCCTTGCAACTCTTTATATTTATCAAGTTGCGCTAACAATATTTCATACGTAGCAGTAGTATCTGCTTCGGCAGAATGTGCGTCAACCAACTCTTTTTGGCAATAAAATTTATAGGCCGCAGATAATGTTCTTTGTTCCATTTGATGAAAAATATTTTGAACATCTACCAACTTTCTATTTTTCAAGTCGAAATCTATTTCTACTCTTAAAAATTCTTCTGCCAAAAGTGGTATATCAAACTTATTAGAATTATACCCGGCAAAATCACAATTATCTAAAAATCGCGCCAAAACCGGTGCAAACTCTTTAAAGGTTGGCTCCGAGGCTACATCTTTATCATAAATTCCATGTATTTTGCTAGTAACAATAGGAATTGGCATTTCGGGATTAATACGCTGAGTTTTAATTTCTTTCTCCCCGTTTGGGTGTAATTTCAATATAGATATTTCTACAATTCTATCCTTACCCACACTTACTCCGGTTGTTTCTAAGTCAATAAAAGCGAGTGGTTTGTTTAGCTTTAAATTCATTTGTGTTGTTTTTTACACTCTATTTATTTGTTTAAACGACAATCTGTCATTAAATTGATAATTGGCAAATTAATTGCTATTATTTCATAAATTTAAGTATTGAATTTAAATAACCTTTAAAAATTATTATTATGGCATTAGAATTAACCGATGCTAACTTTGAGGAGTTAGTAATGAAATCAGATAAACCTGTACTAGTTGACTTTTGGGCAGAGTGGTGTGGTCCATGTAGAATGGTTGGTCCGGTGGTAGAAGAGCTATCAAAAGATTATGACGGAAAAGCTATTATAGGCAAAGTAGATGTGGATAGCAATCCAAACATTTCGATGAAATTTGGAATTAGGAATATTCCAACGCTGTTGTTTTTCAAAAATGGCGAAATAGTTGACAAGCAAGTAGGTGCAGCTCCAAAGTCAGCACTAGAAGCTAAGCTAAAAGCACAGTTGTAATTTTACTTATCATTTAAAGCCAAAAGTTTAGAAATAGACTTTTGGCTTTGTTTTACTTTACATGCTCAATAGAACCCACCAATATTCGTATTTAGAATTTTATGCTCGGCAAGTTGTAGAGGGTTTTATTACCGGCATGCACAAAAGTCCATTTCATGGCTTTTCTGTCGAATTTGCAGAACACCGGCTATACAACAAAGGAGAATCGAGTAAACACATTGACTGGAAATTATACGGACGGACAGACAAGTTGTTTGTAAAAAAATACGAAGAAGAAACAAACCTCCGCTGCCGCTTAGTTATCGACTCCTCCTCTTCTATGTACTTTCCGGAAGTTGAAACAGTTTCTGAAAAAAAATTAAACAAAATTGGCTTTTCTGTTTATGCCTGCGCTGTGCTAATAGAATTGTTAAAAAAACAACGTGATGCTATTGGATTAACTGTTTTCACAGAATCTATAAACGTACAAACCCCCAGCAAATCAACTTCAGCACATCATATCTATTTACTACAAGAACTGGAAAAACTATTACAATTATCAAAGCCTCAACAGTCGCAAAAAACAAACATTGTAGCTGCTTTGCATCAAATTGCAGAAGTACAACCCAAACGTTCTTTGATTATTGTATTTAGCGACATGATGGACGATGCACATAACAAAGAACAATTATTTTCTGCCTTACAACACCTAAAATACAACAAACACGAAGTAGTGCTGTTTCATACATTCGACAAATCGAAGGAAGTAAAATTAGAATTAGAAAACAGGCCATATCAATTTGTTGATTTAGAAACGAATGAAATAGTAAAACTTAATCCAACCACGATAAAAGACCAATACCAAAAAATAGTTGAAGTTCGAAATGCAGAAATACGACAACGATGCATTCAATATAAGATAGATTTTATTGAAGCGGACATCAATAATGGTTTTGAGCAAATTATTCTTCCCTACTTATTAAAACGCTCTCGTTCAAAACATCTTTTGTAAGAAAAATTACTTTAGGTTAAAAAGCTCTATAAGATTTGCATTAAGTGTTTTTATTATTTCTTCAGCAGAACCAATTTTCCCAACAATTAATTTTTTATCGACTGTTGCTATTTTATTTACTCGTAATAAAGATTCTTTTTTAAGCCCATTTTTTGGTGTACACTTCAAAACAATATCAAACCTTTCTTTCCACTGAAGTTGTGTTGTTATAAAGATTAAAATCGCATCCGCATCAGTACTGCTTAATATCAAAGCCGGTCGAAGTTTGGCTCCCGCTAAATCCGTAAAAGGAAATTTGACTAGTACTATATCACCCTTTTGCACTATATTTTTCTATTATATCATTTACTGTATAAATATCGGGGTCGCTAGCAAGAAATTCATAGCTTTTAGACGAATTAGTCATCTTCTCAATTCCTTTTTGCAAAAGCTCTTCTTCGTATTTTTTTAAAATAAAATCAATATAATTAGCAACCTCTTCAATTCTTTTTTCTGGAAGCTTCGCTAACATTGCTAGCGTTTTATTGATCAATAAATCTTTATTCATTGGAAACTACACTTAAGTTTTATGGCTCTCATAAAAAGACCAAATTCATTTACAACAAAAGTACAACTTTATTGATTAATTGGGTAGTCTTGACTTATCAATACGCTCTCGTTCAAAACATCTTTTGTAAGTATAGTTTATTACGCTAAAAACTTTCTATTTTAGGATAAACTAACAATTATCCAAATGCAAAAATATTTTTGGGTTTTACTTTTATGCGCCATCACACTCTCAGTCGGTGCGCAAACAGATACAGTAAAGGTAAAAAGTACAGATGCTTCGCAAGATGCCGACATTGCTTACAATAACGGCATTTCCTTATTTACCAACAAAAAATACAGCGAAGCATTGAGCGAATTTAATAAAGCAATTTTACTTAAATCGGATTTTGAAAAGGCTTACTACAATCGCTCAATTGTACATATTGAACTAAAACAACCAGAAAATGCACTTGCCGACTTAAACAAGTGTATCGAACTAAACCCCGCTGCCGATAACGCTTACTACGAGCGTGCCAAGCTAAAGCAAGCAGCCAAAGACATAAAAGGTGCCGAACAAGATTACTCCAAAGTAATAGAGCTGCGACCACTTTACGAACAAGCATTTTACTACCGAGGAGTGATTCGATTCGACAATAAAGATTACCAAGGAGCAATTGCTGATTTTGACAAAGCTATCCAACTAAAACCTGATTATGCCTACGCATACAACGACAGAGCTAGTGCAAAAAAACAATTGGAAGACTATGATGGTGCGATTGCAGATTACAAAAAAGCGTTGATTGCCAATCCAGACATGTATTTTACATACAATAACTTGGCAAGTACCAAGCGCAAAAAAGGCGATTTTAGAGGCGCAATCGTAGATTATTCAAGTGCTTTAAAAATTAAAAAAGATGATTATGCACTATACAATAACTTGGGAAGCGCCTATTATGATGCAGGAAATTACGAAGAAGCCATGTCTATGTTCAACATGGCATTGGCACTAAACCCACAATATGCATTTGCACTAAACAACAGAGCCGCAGCAAAATATAAGCTTAAAGATTACAAAGGAGCAATAGACGATTACAACAAAGCAATTAGTATTAACAAGCAATATGCAGACGCATATGTAAACAGAGGAATAGCAAAAGAAATGTTGCGAGACACGGATGGAGCCTGCAAAGACTGGGAAATCGCAGAATCATCCGGTTCCATTCAGGCAAAAATGTATATGCAAGATTGCAAGTAATATTTGGCTTACACACACTTTAAACAAAATTTAAAAATGAAAAATATTTTTTTTATTTTATCGTTATTACTCTCCTTCTCTGTATCTGCACAAAATGTTGATTTTTCGAAAGATAATTTCCCAGACAACAAAGACGGGTTAAAAGCAGCGCAGAAAGAACTACGCGAAGGAGAAAAATATTATGAACTGGGAACGTTCGTGTATGCACAAGCATTGGAGCACTTTCTAGTTGCACAGCAATTTAACCCAAACAACGCATTGCTAAACTTCCGAATAGGAAACTGCTATTTGTATGGAGCAAATAAATTAAAAGCACTGCCCTATTTAGAAAAAGCATACGACCTAAACCCTAGTGTAGACGAGGCAATCCATTACTCATTAGCTAGAGCATACCACTTAAGTATGAATTTTGAAAAAGCAATTACACACTACAATATTTACCAAAGCTCGCTAGTTGGAAATGATGCGGCTGCTAAGCTTGCAGAAACAACTAAGAAAATACAAGAATGCAAAACGGGAATTGAATTGATAAAAAAACCTGCTCGTGTTTTTATAGATAATATTGGGGCGGAAATTAACTCTCCAATGGCTGACTACGGGCCAGTAATATCAGCAGATGAATCTGTTTTGATGTACACCTCTCGCAGAGCGCAAACCACTGGAGGGCAAATCGACCCGAACAACAATCAATACTTTGAAGATATTTTTGTTTCCTTTAAACGTGGTGGCAAATGGAATCCTGCCGTAAATCTGGGCCCTCCAATCAATACATTAGGACATGATGCTACCATGGGATTGTCTCCGGATGGACAACATTTATATATTTATATTGATGATAAAGGAGATGGAAATGTTTACGAGTGTACACTATCAGGCACTACTTGGTCGGCTCCCGAAAAAATGAATAAAAATATAAATACGAAAAGTCACGAGACAAGTACATCTTTATCCTACGATGGCAAAACACTTTACTTCGTAAGTAATCGTCCGGGAGGTTTTGGCGACAGAGATATTTATTTTTCTAAAATGGATGCCACAGGAAATTGGGGTCCGGCTATGAATATTGGCTCTGCTATTAATACACCTTATGGCGAGGAAGCTGTGTTTGCTCACCCGGATGGCAAAACAATTTACTTTAGCTCTCAAGGTCACAAAACAATGGGAGGCTACGACATTTTTAAATCTGTTTACCAAAATGGAAAATGGAGTGAGCCAGAAAACATAGGCTATCCAATAAATACAACCGATGACGATGTGTTTTTTGTAATGGCGGCAAATGGCAAAAGAGGTTATTATTCGTCTTTTAATCCAAATGGTTATGGAGAAAAAGATATTTATGTAATTAATTTTTTAGGTCCAGAAAAGCAACCTATACTTAGCACAGAAGACAGATTAATTGCAAGCAAAACAGAATCGGTAAAAGAAGTTGTCATGGCATCTGCCGTTGAGGTTGCACAAGCTCAACTTACCTTGCTTAAAGGAATTATAACAGATGCAGGCACTTTACAACCACTAAAAGCGACTATCGATTTAATTGACAATCAAAAAAACGAAGTGATTGCAAGTTTCAACTCCAACAGCGCTACCGGAAAATATTTAGTATCGCTTCCGGCAGGAAAAAATTACGGAATAGCAGTAAAAGCAGAAGGCTATTTATTTCATTCGGAAAACTTTGACATACCTGCTACTGCGGCTTTTATAGAAGTAGAAAAAAACATTGCCCTGCAGAAAATTGAAGTGGGTAGTAAAATTGTATTGAACAATATTTTCTTTGATTTCGACAAATCTACCTTGCGTCCGGAATCCGGCAATGAGTTGGAGCGATTAATAAAATTATTAAATGACATCCCTTCCCTACAAATCGAAATCTCCGGACATACCGACAACAAAGGAAGTGCGGGGTACAATCAAAATTTATCCGAAAGCAGAGCAAAAGCAGTAGTTGATTATTTATTAAATAAAGGAATAGCGCCAAGTAGATTAACTTATAAAGGATATGGCTTTACTCAGCCTATCGCCACTAACGATACAGAAGAAGGAAGACAAATGAACAGAAGAACTGAGTTTAAAATTTTAAAGAAATAATATCGTATTGTCGCGCATGAATCTTTCTTACTCCCACCTAAAAAAATATTTTTTTGTTGCAACTGCTTGCTGCCTGGTAAATGCATCTTGCACCAATCAAGAAACTAAAAAAAGTGAAACGCCTACTTCTACAACAAAAAACAAGCCTACTCCCAAAATAGCAGCGCCACAATTCAATGCCGACTCTGCCTATATATTTATAGAAAAACAAGTTTCTTTTGGACCTCGCGTTCCAAGCACCAAAGCGCACGAAGCATGTGCAACCTATTTGCAAAATAAATTTAAACAAATAGGATGTGATGTTGTTTTGCAAACTGCCAATCAACGAACCTTTGATGGAAAAAATCACACCTTAAAAAACATTATTGCATCTATAAATAAAGATGCCCCAAATAGAATTTTACTTTGCGCACATTGGGATACACGCCCATTTGCAGACAGAGACGTTTCTAGAAAAAACGAACCTATAGACGGTGCCAATGACGGAGCTAGCGGAGTTGGAGTATTATTAGAAATTGCTCGAGTACTTGCGCAAACCAATAGTAAACTAGGAGTTGATTTTGTTTTGTTTGACATTGAAGATTATGGCCAACCGAACGAGAGTAATTTCCCCAGACAAGAAAACTCTTGGTGCTTGGGTTCTCAGTACTGGGCTGCAAACCCTCACAAGCCTGGGTATTATGCACAATACGGCATTTTATTAGATATGGTGGGAGCGGCAGACGCTACATTCTGCAAAGAAGGCAATTCCGAATACTATGCACCACAAGTAGTAAATAAAATATGGAACACCGCATCGGAACTAGGCTACACAAAATATTTTATTGAAGCTCGCAGCGGACCAATTACAGACGACCATCTATTTGTAAACAAAATATTGGCAATTCCAACAGCAGATATCATTCACATGAGCCCACAAACAGGCGACTTTGGAAGTTTTCATCACACACACAACGACAACATGAATGTAATTGACAGAAAAACACTGAAAGCTGTAGGGCAAACCGTTTTAGAGGTATTGTACAATTAGTTTTTTCACTAACCTTCTATCTCAACACCAACACCGTTCCTACACGCATAATTTTGTTTTTATTTATTGCATCGGTGGCTATTACTTTATATACAAATACTTCCGACTCCACTAAATTGCCATTAAATGTTCCATCCCATACTTCACTTAAACTCTCTAATTCCTTTATAAGTACGCCCCACCGATTGTAGATAGCAATTTTCATATCCTCCATACAAATACTTTTTACCCCCCACGTATCGTTTAAATCATCACCATTAGGAGTGAATGTATTGGGGATATACAATGTGCTTATAAACTCATCTTTTACACTAATTTGCTTGATTGCGGTATCAGCACAATTAAAGGGACTCGTTAAAATAAGCTGTAACTCGTATAGTCCGGTAGATGGCAACGACAAATCATTAAAATCAACTGCATTGCTATAAAATTTCTTATTTAGATTCCATGTAAAAACATCATTCCCAACCCCGCCTCCAATAAAATGTGTTGCAACCCTATACGAACACAACGAATCCAATACAAACAAATCAAAATCAGCGGTAGGTTTCGGATTAGGCTGAACAACAAACTTTGCACTGTCTATACACCCATTGTTATCCGTTCCTATAGCGGTAATTGTTTGATTGGATAATGCCGGAATAACAATACTACTTCCTGTCATTGCATTTGACCACAGATAATTACTTGCTCCTGTTGCTTGCAAAGTAGCAGGAGAACCAAGGCATACTGCAGGAGACGAAATTTGAATTACCGGCAAAAGATGCGCTAGCACAGCTACCGTATCGTATGCAACACACGAAAAAGAATCTGTTACTACAGCAGAATAAGCTCCAACGGATGCAGAAATAGAAGTTGATGTTACTCCGGTACTCCACAAAATACTAACTCCGGAGTGCTGCGCACTAAGCGTAGTAGCATTTCCGGGGCAAACAGACACATCCGGACCTAAACTTAGGAAAGGATTTGGTCGAACAAGTACAGTAAGAGAATCGTACAATGTGTCACACAACGCCATAACAGCCACTGTGTAAGTTGTTGTCACTGTAGGCGAAGCAATAGGATTAACACTCGTTGCGTTACTCAATCCAGCAGCAGGAGTCCACTTATATGTAAACGTTGGATCAATAAGAGATACGGCTAACTGCGTAGAACCACCATTGCAGATAGCCGTATCTGCTGCCGAAACAAATTTGGAAGGAGGAGGTGTTGTCCAACCTACAAATAAATTTGGCAATCCATACAAGCTTATTTTTCCGGCTAATGAAACAGCGCCAACAGAAACTCCAGGATTAACCTGATTATTGGGGTTGCTTATTTCTGTAATTGAAGAGGTTGACCAACTTGCCGAATACAATTTACCGTTAGGCCCTTGTTGTATATTCATGTGATTAACGGTTGGGGTATTAAATGTAAGCATGGTTGCTGCAGGAGTTGGCGAAAATCGCTGAAAATTACGAATAGCGCCAGCCCCGGGAGTTCCGGCTGAAATGTGTGTGGTAATATAAATAAGATTGTCGTCCGGAGAAAAGCAAGCTCCATAACATATTTCCCCTTGAAAGAGCAACTGCCTATTACTTGCAACACCTGTTGTATTATTAAAATCGACCAACGTTGCTCCTAAGAAAGGAGTCCCACCCCAAGCCATTGCTAAGCTTTTCCCGTCTCTTGATGCCGATAACATTCCATATCCTCCAAATGTAGTTCCCGATGTAAGTGTGCTTATAACAGGAGAACAATTAACCCCGGTACAGTTTACGCTAAATGCATATACATCTCGCGTATCTTGTTTGGTAGTAATTACCCAATAATCTAAACCATTCGCATTCATTGCAATGGTTACTTTTTCGGAAACACTATCTGTTAATTGTATTTTATTGGCACCCGGTAAATAATTGCAAAACTGTTTTAAATAACTTGTGTCTATATCTCCAAGCCCTCCGTTTAGCTGCATATTTACAACCGTGTAATACAATCCATCCCATTGCTGTTGAGGCCCAAGAGAATTTGCAGCAGGCAGACTGGCGCCATCTGTAGAAAAAACATAATATCTGTTTGCGGAGTTTAACACCGGTGCAATAATAGCAGCTTGGGTAGAACTCCATGTTCCGGATAGCATTCTGTTCCAATCTGCATTTGTTGTGCCATTAGCCAACGGCATCATTTGATGATTTTTATCCCAAATATTTTGACCATCCGTATAAAACAACAATTGTCCGGCAGCGTCTGCAACACTGGCACAGCCCTCTGTTGTATTCATAGCACTATTGGTAAGAGCAACCGGATTTCCTGAATTGAAATCTAAACCGGCTTTATTACCAAAATACCAGATGTTTGCATTCTTAGTTTGAGAAAAAAAAGGTGTATTTAGAATTACAAAAAAGGCTACAAAAATAATAGGCTTGTTGCAGTTTAAGATATGCGGTTTCATAGAGATAATTGGTGGTTGTACTAAAAGTACCACCGAACACAATTTTAGTCAATCTAAATTTGGAAAGTTCTAAGATTGATAAAAACAATAATATTGGACAAAAATCTAATAATCAATAGATTGAGAAAATAAATATAGCAATCTCAAAAATTAATTAGAAACCACTATCGGCTTGCTAGTTTTGAGTGTATTATCAAACACAGATATATAATACACTCCGGCTGGAAGGGGAGATAAATCTATTTTCAAATGCCCGTCTAACATATCTTCCGTATTGATAGGCACTTTTACGTATTGCCCCATGGAATTTACAAAAACAATATGGGGCATAACTTGTGGTAATTCTAAAAAATGAATGGTGGCCTCTTTTGCATCATCCGAATAGGTTACAAAAATATCATTATCACTCTTTACCCAAACCCAACGTAATCTTGATGTGGTAACCTGTCCGTCAAAATCAGTTTGTTGTAACCTATAATAATTTTCTCCTGCGGGTGCTGAAACATCGGTAAACTTATACTGTAGCATTGACATGCTATTACCGGCTCCATCAACTGTACCTACCGGTGTATAATTTACTCCATCTGCTGAGCGTTCTATGGTAAAATAATCGTTATTATTTTCGCTTATAGTTGTCCACTCCAAATCTACTTGATTTCTTTTGGTGGAAAATAATTCGAAGGAGGTTAGCTCTACCGGCAAATTTGTTAATACCCGACAAGTATCGTCTCCATCTGGCACACACATCGGTGCGGCACCCCAACTTACAGTAAGTCGCATGTGGTCCACCTTGGCAGTTCCGGCAGCACCGGCTGCTGAAGCCCTTTTTACAGCGAGAGCAAGCCCAAAATACTCCGACTCAACGATGGCTTTTGTTAGAGAACCACAATATACAGGCAGGGGTATAACATGATTTCTATACGTATCTGTAGTTGTCCAAAAAGCTGAATTGGTGGCATGATTGCACTGTGTTTGAATGCCACCGTTAACTATTAGCCTTACTCTGGCATCTTTAATTGTACTTGCATTTGCACTACTTATTTCAACACCAAAAGTAATATCATTTGGATCACACAACCCTATACTAATTCCGTAATTTCTTGTGCACAAATAGTCTGTATAATTCCCGTTAGCAGCCAAGTCTGTTGTATTGGTCGCATAAGCATTGTCCGAAGAGGCTACATTTGTAATATCACTCCAAGTAGAAGTTGAACCTCCAATAGCTATTGTATAAGTTGTACCTGGGTTATTTGGACCTACAGTACCTCCGCATGGAGGCATAAGCATCTTATTTTGAGATTCACTATTGAAAACAAATAAGAGTATAAGAAAAAGGAATAAAAAAACGAATCGACCAATGCTATTTTTCATTAGACAAATATAAGTTATTTATAAAAACAATGGTAAATAATCTTAAATACTACTTTTCAGTAATTGCTTTTAATTGGAAACAACAATCGGCTTGCTGGCTTTAAGCGTATTATCAAATACGGATATATAATAAACACCTGAGGAAAGGGTAGATAAATCTATTTTCAGATGCCCATCCAGCATATCTTCTGTATTTACAGGAACTTTTACGTATTGACCCATAGCATTTACAAAAACAATATGGGGCATAACTTGTGGTAATTCTAAAAAATGAATGGTGGCCTCTTTTGCATCGTCCGAATAGGTTACAAAAATATCATTATCACTCTTTACCCAAACCCAACGTAATCTTGATGTGGTAACCTGTCCGTCAAAATCGGTTTGTTTTAATCTATAATAGTTTTCTCCTGCCGGTGCTGAAACATCGGAAAACTTATAGTGAAGCATTGACATGCTATTTCCTGCCCCGTCAACTGTACCTACCGGTGTGAAATTCACTCCATCCGAAGATCTTTCTATGGAAAAAAAATCATTGTTATTCTCACTTATGGTAGTCCACTCTAAATCTACTTGATTTCTTTTGGTGGAAAATAATTCGAAGGAGGTTAGTTCTATTGGCAAATTTGACAAGTAGCTACATGGGTCATCAGGAGCACAAGGAACAACACCTCCTCCGTATTGGACAGACAGTGTAAAACGGTCTATTTTTGCAGTTCCGGCAGACCCGGCTGCCGCAGCCCTTTTAGCCGCTATGGCAATGCCAAAATAAGCCGACTTTACATAAGATTCCGAAATACAATAATTTCCCAATGGGAATGTATATCCCCTATTAGCGTCCGTTGTTGACCAAAACGAAGTATTAATATGATCGCATTGAGTTTGAATCCCCCCGTTAATAATATATCTCAACTGATAGTCTTTAATCGTACTTGCATTTGCACTACTAATTTCAACTGAAAAAGTTACAACATTAGCATTGCAATCTGCAGGATATGTTAAACCAAAATCACGTGCACATAAATAGTCTGTATATTCATTATTATTCGCCAAATCAGTAGCATTTGTAGCATAGGCATTGTCTGAAACTTTGGCATTATCAACATTACTCCAAACAGACGTTGACCCTGCAATTGCAACAGTATAAGTTACGTTAGGAGCTAAAGGTCCGTCTGTTCCGGGAGTGGAACAACCTGGAGGAAGGGCAACACTTAGACCAGGTATTACCCATACTAGTAAAACAAAACGGAATATAAATCGTCTAATCATTCTTAGAATATACCAATAAATTAAGAATTATTCAAAGTACTCTTTCATACGCTCGAAAAAGCTTTTATTATTCTTGTTGGGATGTGGATGAAAGTTTTCTGCGTCCTTAAATTTTTCTAAAATTTTTCTTTCTTCGGACGTTAAATTTTGCGGTGTCCAAACATTTATGTTTACCAACATGTCGCCACGTCCATAGCCATTTATATCCGGTATTCCTTTGCCTTTTAAACGCAACACTTTTCCACTTTGTGTTCCCGAATCAATTTTTATTTTTGCTTTCCCATCTATGGTAGGCACCTCAACGCTAGTTCCTAAAGCAGCATCGGCAAAATTTATATATTGGTCGTAAAACAAATTAATGCCTTCACGCTTTAAAAACTCGTGTTCTATTTCTTCTATTACCACAATCAAATCGCCATTCACACCGCCCCTGGGCGCAGCATTCCCTTTACCACCCATAGAAAGCTGCATTCCTTCTACTACTCCTGCCGGTAAGTTTATGGCAATTACTTCTTCGTCTCGTACAATTCCATCTCCACCACAAGGCTTACATTTATCTTTTATTGTTTGTCCTTCCCCATGGCAGGTTGGGCAAGGTGCAGAAGTTTGCATTTGTCCTAATATGGTATTCGTAATTCTATTTACATAGCCCGAACCACGACAAGTGGAACAATTTTGTGTTCCAGATCCGGAAGCAGCACCGGAGCCATGACAGGATTTACAACTTACATGTTTGTGTACTTTAATTTTTTTCTCAACTCCGTTTGCAATCTCTTCTAACGTAAGTTTAACTTTAATTCTAAGGTTGCTTCCTTTTTGAACTCTCCTACCGCCTCTGCCACCGCCACCGCCAAACCCAAAAGCATCGCCAAAAATATCTCCAAAATTTGAAAAGATATCTTCCATATTCATTCCTCCGGCACCACCTCCAAAACCTCCGGCACCAGCACCCATTCCGGCATGCCCAAATTGATCGTAACGAGCACGTTTATCTTTATCGCTTAGCACTTCGTACGCTTCGGCCGCTTCTTTAAATTTATCTTCGGCTGCTTTATTATTCGGATTTCTGTCCGGATGGTATTGCAACGCCAATTTTCGATATGCCTTTTTTATCTCGTCTGCACTTGCACTACGCGACACACCTAATATTTCGTAAAAATCTTTTTTTGCCATAAAACTATAAATTTGAAATCTGGAAGATGTGCCAATTTGAAAATGAAGACATTATTCTCTCATTTTTCAAATCTTCAAATTATCACATCCTCAAATTATTTTAATTACCTACAATTACTTTTGCAAAGCGAATCACTTTTCCGTGTAAAGAATATCCTTTTTCCACTTCATCCACTATTTTGCCCTTTAATTCATCTGATGGAGCAGGAATATTGGTAATTGCCTCATGTATATCTGCATCAAACTCTTTCCCAATAGACTCCATAGGCTCAACACCCTTTTGAACCAAAGTGGTTTTTAATTTGTTATATATTAATTGAAATCCTTCGTTAATGGTTTTAACATCCGAAATTGTTTCATTCATTTTTATTCCTCTTTCAAAATCATCTACAATGGGTAAAAACGATTTTAAAATATCTTCGCCAGCAGTTTTCGAAAGCTCAATTCGCTCTTTAGCCGTACGTTTGCGGTAATTATCAAACTCGGAATATAGCCGCAAATAACGATCGTTTAGCTCGTTTATTTTAGCTTGCAAATCTTTCTCTTTTTCAGCTTCTTCGGGCATTTTTTGAGCAGTTTGCTCCTCGGCATTTTCTTTCACTTCGTTTTTAATTGCTTCCTCTTGCGCTGAATTGGTAGTTTCTTCTACGGTATTATTATCGTTGGTGCTCATAATCTTTTATTTGTCAGTTTACTAGCAAATTGTTTGCCAACGCAAAAATAAGCCAATTTGGCACTTCCCCATGCGTTTTACAGTATATTTTGCAACAAAAAAGACCGAATTACAAAAAAATCGGACTTCCTCCCCTAATAGGCAGTTTAAAATTCAATTTTCTTAGACTTAGATTTAATAATACCTTGAGCTTACTTGATTAAATAGGAAAACCTTAACTGTCTTTAACCACACATTTTCAATTGCTATTAAAAATGAATATTATTGTGAAATAGGTTGCATTAAAGCGCCCTATTTGCAGGATAGTAAAAAACAAAAAACAGATACTTCATTTAGTTCTGCATGACAAAATACAGCACACACTTAGCATTGTTCATTCTAGTTCTATTGACTAGGATACCTTTTTTATTTGAGGGTTTTGGGGCGGAAGAAGATTCTTGGGGATTGGCATTATCTGCGTATAACACACGAGGAACCGGAACATACGAAGTATCAAGATTCCCTGGACATCCGCTTCAAGAGTTACTTTACATACTTTTTTTTTCAGCAAGTCCATTCGTATTTAATTTTTTTAGTGCACTTTTTTCTGCGATAGCAACAGTGATATTTTACGAAATCGTAAAAATTCACAAGTTGAAATATCCATTCTTAGCAGCGCTCACTTTTGCTTTTACTCCCATTGTATTTATAAGCAGTACCTATACTATTGATTACATGTGGACGATAGCATTTATTCTATTATCTTTTTTAGCACTATTAAAAAACAACTATTGGGTTTCGGGATTGTTCTTAGGATTTGCAATTGCTTGTCGAGTAACATCAGGCGCAATGCTTATTCCTTTTTTAATTTACACATGGCAAAACAATAAAACCTTTTATCTAAATTTTTTTAAATTGAGTATTGTATGCGTTCTCGTGAGTACACTATTCTACTTACCTATCTATATGCAATATGGCCAACAATTTTTCGATTATTACGACCAATTCCCCTACCCCTCTCTGCCCAAAGTGTTTTACAAAGCCTCCTTCGGAGTGTGGGGATTTTTAGGATTTATTTTAATTTGCCTTAGTTTTTCTGTTTTTCTAATCCGCTATTTGCGCAAGCTGCTAACAATTGATAGGCTTGGGAAAGCATCTTTGGTCGTTCTACTTTTATTTTGTATTTCCTACATTCGGTTACCTCAAAAAAGCGGGTACTTAATTACCATTATTCCTTTTACACTTATTTTACTTAACCAATTTTTAAGACCTCGACTATTTATTACACTTTGTATATCAATCATCAGTTCTTCTTTTATTCTGGGCATAAACATTACAGACAAATTGCGAGGTTCAGAACATTCTGAATTTGCATTAAAAAAAAGTATATCAGGGCAAGAAATTTACTTGGACCCTATAACAGGTCCTCTGTATGCAGATTACACAAAAAGAAAAAATAAAAAAAAGTACACAGAAAGTGTTCTTGCAAAATGCAAACAAGCTACCCAAAAGCAAGCAATCATTTGTGGTTGGTGGTATAACGAGTTAGTGGTAAGAAATGGCTTTTCAGTACAATGCAACAACGGCTTGCTTCTTGGTTATGCAAATGAGTTTAAAATGGATTCGCTAACTGCACAAAACTACCAACTTTATTACTTGCCCGAACAGAATATTTATAATGATTTGCTGTTTAATATTCATTTTACAGATACAATTGCCAACCCTTTTTAGTAAATTTAAACTCTAAAAAATAAAACTGTGAAAAAAACACTTTTACTTCTTGTAACTATTGTTATAACAATAACCACAACTGCTCAAAACACTCGTAAAGACAAAGCCGAATTCAAAGAACATAAAAATCTTTTTTACGAAGAAATTCAAAAAAACGCCAAACTGTTTAGCGAAGACAAACCAAAACCAGAAAAGCGATTTATGATGGACTATACAGGCATTGACATTCCAAAGTCAGCAGATGAGTTCACAAAAGTTTATACCGAAAATCCTGAATCGCAAGGTATAACCGGCACATGCTGGTGTTTCTCTACTACTTCATTTTACGAATCAGAAATTTACAGATTAACAAAACAAAAAATTGCCTTATCTGAACTATTCACTGTGTATTGGCAATATGTTGAAAAGGCTCGCTATTTTGTAAACGCGCGTGGAAAGTCGGAATTTGGCGAAGGCTCGCAAACCAACGCAGTACAACTAATGATGAAAAAATATGGTTTAGTTCCACACAGTGCCTACAGCGGTGTTAAGATCGGACAAAAATTTCATGACCATAGCAAAATGTATGATGAGATGAACGCTTACCTGCAAGGCGTTAAAGCAAGCAATGCATGGAATGAAGAAACTGTTGTTGCTACCATCAAATCAATTTTAAATTATTATATCGGTGTCCCTCCTACAACAGTTACTATAGATGGGAAAACAATGACACCTCAAGAGTATTTAAAAAATGTAACTAAACTTAATCCTGATGATTATGTAGATTTTATGTCGTTCGTAGAAAAACCTTATTGGACAAAGGCGGAGTACGAAGTGCCTGACAATTGGTGGCATTCAAACGATTACCACAACGTTCCCTTAAATGAATTTATGAGCATCATAAAAAGTGCAAGCAAAAATGGATTCTCTATTTCGATCGGGGGTGATGTAAGCGAAAGCGGAATCAATTCAACGCTAGGCGTGGCAATGGTTCCAACGTATGATATTCCGTCTGAGTATATTGATGAATATGCACGTCAATTTCGCTTTTACAACAAAAGTACAACAGACGATCATGCAATGCACTTAGTTGGATACACCGAAAAATCGAATGGAACTTGGTTTTTACTGAAGGATTCCGGCAGCAGCGGACATAATAATAAAAACAGCCCGGGATATTATTTCTACCACGAAGATTATGTAAAATTAAAGATGACAACGATGACACTACATAAAGATGCAGCAAAAGATATTTTACTGAAGTTTGCAGGAAAATAAGCTTCGTTTCATTGAGTTACTAAGCCATAAATAGGCAATTGAAAATACAACTGCGTATTTAGGGTTAAACACAGAATTAGAATTGAATTGGATTCTAATTGAATACGTAATCTTTGTAATCTGTTACGGTGTTATAAAGCGTGTCTCGCTCAATTGGATGTCTGTTTACTTGCTTTATGAGCTCAACCAATTGCTGTGTAGTTAATGCAGGAGATTGCTCTTCAGATCCGGCCATGGTATATATTTTGGTAGAATCGTCAATAGTTCCATCAATATCATCTACCCCAAAATTTAACGAAAGCTGGGCGGTATTTCTTCCTATCATTGGCCAGTAGGCTTTTATATGCGCAAAATTATCTAGATAAATTCTAGCTACTGCATAATTTTTTAAATCTTCAATAACGCTCACCTCCGCCACATTCGACATTTGATTGTCTTTGTTTCTAAATTTCAAAGGGATGAACGTGTTAAATCCTTTTGTTCTGTCTTGCAGTTCTCTCAGGCGTTTCATGTGGTCAATACGATGCTCGTACGATTCTATATGTCCATACAACATGGTTGCGTTGGATGGAACACCTATTTGATGCGCTGTTTCATGTATTTCCAACCATTCAGCAGAAGTACATTTGTCTTCACAAATTTGTTTTCGAATTTCTTCATCAAATATTTCGGCACCACCACCCGGTAGTGAATTCAACCCCATGCTTTTTAAGTACTCCAATCCCTCTTTAACACTCACTTTTGCCTTTCTAAACATGTATTCCAATTCTACTGCGGTGAATGCTTTTAAGTGAATCTCAGGGCGCAGTTCTTTTATTTTTTTTAGTAACTCGCCAAAGTACTTCAACCCCATTTTGGGATGTACACCACCTACAATATGAATTTCTGTAACGGGCTTACCATCGTAGTTGCGAACCAAATTTAAAATCTCTTCTTCGTTTAATTCCCACGCTCCTTCTTTTTGTTTTAGTAATCTGGAATACGAACAAAATTTACAATCAAATACGCAAATGTTAGTAGGTTCAATATGAAAATTTTTATTAAAAAAAGTATAATCTCCATTTTTTTGCTCTCTAACAAAATTGGCTAATGCCCCTACAGCTCCTACATCTGCATGTTTATATAAATACAGCGCATCTTCATCGGATATTCTGGTGTTCGATTTTACTTTATCTGTTATTGCCGATAAAACGGCATCTGTTTTGATAAATTGTAATAGTGAAGTGTCCATGTCTTTTTCTATAATAATCAAAGGTAATACCTGTAATGTTTAAATTACAGTAATATCTGTTATTTTTGTTTAAACAAGAAAACAACTTTTTCATACAAATTACCCTGTGATAAAAATACTTTTAGTAGAAGACGAACCTAGTTTGCAGGCTACCATAAAACTTAATTTAGAATTGGATGGCTACCAGGTAGTGGTGGCAGGAACAGGAACAAAAGCTGTTTCGCAATTTAAAGCGGAGCGGTTCGATTTAGTTATTTTGGATGTAATGCTACCGGAACTTGACGGATACGATGTTTGTAGAACAATACGAATTGAAAATACCGAAGTGCCTATCCTATTTTTAACAGCCAAAAATGAAAGCAGCGATAAAATTTTAGGACTAAAAATGGGAGCAGATGATTATTTAACCAAGCCATTTAATTTAGAAGAGTTTTTGTTACGTATTCAAATATTGCTGAAGCGTGCAAATAAAAAAGTGGAGAATCAGTTGAATGAATTTTTGTTTGGTGCGAATAAAATAAACTTCACCACCTACGAAATACAAGGTGTTAACGGATTTAAAAGCACACTATCTAAAAAAGAAGTGCTGCTCTTGAAACTATTAATTGAACGAAAAAACGAAGTAGTATCTCGCGAAACAATTTTAGAAAAAGTATGGGGATACGATGTGTATCCTTCTACCAGAACGATTGATAATTTTATTTTAGCTTTTCGAAAATATTTCGAGAAAGACCCCAAACAGCCAACTTACTTTCACTCTGTAAGAGGCGTAGGCTATAAGTTTACTGACTAATCTTTACAATCTTTCTGCTAAAATTGTTTTTTGATGAGTGGATTAACAACGTGTATATTCCGTTTTCGTAATTTTTTGTATCCAGTTTTATTTCCATTCCGTTAGTTGGATAGGTGTTGGTATAAACTAATTTCCCATGCATATCTAAAATTTCTATTCTATCAATTAGAGCAGAAGTTGCACGAATTGTTAATTCGTTAGAAAATGGAACCGGGTAAATAGTTGTTTGTTCGGCAATCGAGTTTGTTATTCCCATTCCCGGTTCTGTAACTATAAATGTGGTGCAGGTATCGCATCCCTTAGCATCTGCTATACAAACACTGTAAGTTCCTGCTGATAAGCCGGTAACAGAAGCTGTTGTATCATTCGTACTCCATAAAAATGTAAATTGTCCGTTACCTCCGGAAATTGAACTCAACGCAATAGCAGCATCACTTCCACCTACAGTACTCGCATTAGAAACGGTACTGCTAAATGTTATAGCTGTTGGCTGATTGACAGTAGTTGTGGCAATACCAAAGCATCCTAACGAATCTGTTACAGTTATTGTATAGCTTCCGGCTACTAAACCGCTAACAGCTTGAGTAGTATACATAGAATTATTGTTCCATAAATACGAATAAGGAGCTACACCTCCACTTTGTGTGGCTTGTATTTGCCCATCCGAAGATCCAAAACACGAAACATCGATAGCGGTAGCAGATGCCGACACTGGAGATGAAACAGAAATGGTAATAGTTTTTGCGGCAACACAACCTTTGCTATCCATTACACCACATGTATAGGTGCTTGCTGCTAACCCGGAAACACTTGCGGTTGTTTGGTTTACAGGCATCCATAAATAACTAAACGCTCCTGTATTACCACCAATTGCAACAGCGGTAGCTGAGGCAGTCGAATTAGAACCACAAGTAATAGATGAATGTGAAATAGAAAGCGTAAGAATACTAGGCTCCGCAATTGTTGCTGTTTGCTTGGCAAAGCATCCCAAAGTGTCAGAAACATGTAGTGTGTATGTGCCTGCGGAGAGACCTGAAATAGCTGTAGTTGTTGAATTGCTTGGCAACCACAAATAACTGTACGAATTACCTCCACCACTTACAGAGGAACTAACACTTCCGTTTTGATTCCCATTACAATCAATATCAGTTGATGTAAGTGTTGCCGTTAATTCTGGATACAACATTACATTGAGTGTATCCGAAGCAAAACAAGACCTGCTGTCAATAACAAAAACAGAATAAGTACCTGGAGCTAAACCGGTTGCAATTTGCGTAAATTGACCTGTAGATATCCATTGATAAAAATAAATAGGTGCTCCACCAGTAACACTTACTGTAGCTACTCCGCTATTTCCATTGCCGCAAAATCCGGTTTGATAAGCATCTACAACAAAAGGTGCAGGTCCTGCAATGGTAACAAATGTATCTCTAACACAATTTAACGAATCTCTTATTTCGATAGTATGGGTTGTTGCTGTTAGATTGGCTGCACTATTGGTTGTTTGTCCATCTGGCGACCAACTATATTTATATCCATTGCTGTAAGGCAATCCTCCACTGAGCGTAATACTTGCGGCTCCGTCTGTGCCACCATAACATGTAACACTGGCAGTGGTTGCAATCGTTACATTAATTAGGGGAGGGTCTACTAACGTTACTGTTTTCAAAAGTGTACAGCTATTCATATCTGTAATAGTAACACTGTAGGTAGTTGCATCTAAATTTATAGCAACTGGTGAGGTTTCTATGGGAAGTGTACTCCATAAGAAAAAATAGTTGGGTGTGCCGCCAGATACAGAAGCAACCGCCTGTCCATTCTTTGCACCATAGCACGTAATGCCAATAGGTGTAATAGTTGCACTTAACGCAGAAGGTTCATTTATAACAACAGTTGTATGTGTTGTACAACCAATTGAATCTGTAATATTTACAGTATAGGTACCTGCACATAATGCAGAAATATGTTGTGTAGAAAAACTCCCCGGACTCCAGCTGTACGATATACTTCCAGTCCCTACAGCATTTGCCACGGCAGTTCCATTACACAATGTATTGCAGGTAACACTAGTAGAAGAAACACCAACGGAGCATTGTGAAAATAGAAATTGAGAAGAAAGAATTACAATTAGTGTAAAAATTATTTTTTTCATGTGACTGTGATTAGACTTGTGTTTTTATGAGAATTGTATTGTTAGTTTCACCTTACCTTGTTAAGCAAGATATATTTCCTCACAATTAAATTTTTGTGAACCACAATATAGTTAGAATATGAAAAAATAAAAAGTATTTTTGTGCCATAAAATCGAAATAAATAAACTATGAGAACAGCAGAAATTCATACAGATAAAGGAATAATGAAATTGGAATTTTTTTATAAGGATGCTCCTAAAACAGTAGCTAATTTTATTCAGCTTATTGAAAAAGGGTATTATGATGGTTTAAAATTTCACCGTGTAATTCCAGATTTTGTTGTACAAGGAGGTTGTCCGGATGGGACGGGTGCGGGTGGTCCGGGATACACAATTCCGTGCGAATTAACAGGAGAAAACCAATACCACGACAAAGGTGTACTTAGCATGGCGCACCGCGGAAGAAATACAGGCGGGTCGCAATTCTTTATATGTCTTACGAGAAAAAATACCCAGCACTTAGACCGTCAACATACTTGTTTCGGAAAAGTTGTAGAAGGATTGGATGTAGTTGACAAATTAAGACAAGGCGACACTATTGTTAAAATGATAATGAAGGATTAATTGCCTTCAAATGCTTTTATTTTATTTATCCAACTTTCCGGCACAGCAACCGACTGGTGTGTTTCGAAGTTAAAACATACAATTACAGATTTTGCTACTACCGCAATTTTAGCATGTTCCGGAGCATTTTCACGAATTAGTTGATATTCAAAATCAAAACTCTTGCTACCAATTCGTGTAACGGATGTGTGCACCACAAGTTTATCTTCTAATAAAACTGGGAGTTTATAGTCTATTTCGTGGCGTGCAATAATAAATCCGGCTTTATTCCATTCTATGGGCTCGTTAATTACTTCGTGAAAATACTTGACACGAGCCAACTCTAAATATGTTATATGGTTTGCATTGTTTACATGTCCTAAGGAATCTAAATCTTTAAAACGTATTTGAATAGGTGTTTGGTGTTTCATACTAATTTTATTTATAAAGCTATTTAATCCAGTTTCTCAAAAACAGAATTGTTACTTACATATTCAGGCACAATCTGTTTCATTTTCTTTACAATTGCATTGTTATTTTGTTGGTTGAATAAAGAAATTAATTCTTCAATCTGCTTATTAATAGCATCAAAACTGTACTCTTGCACCTTGGCAATCATAATTTGCGAATGGTGTGTAGGCACTGTATTTTCGCTATTGTTTAAAAGCTCTTCGTATAGTTTCTCCCCCGGCCGTAATCCGGTATATACAATTTGAATGTCTTTATCTAGTGTTAATCCGGATAGTTCAATCATGTTTTTTGCTAAGTCAACAATCTTAACAGATTTTCCCATGTCGAAAATAAATATTTCTCCGCCTTTGCCCATTGCAGCAGCTTCCAGAACCAGTTGGCAAGCTTCCGGAATGGTCATAAAAAATCTATTTATCTCGGGATGAGTTATGGTAATTGGGCCACCCTTCTCTATTTGTTGTCGGAACCTTGGAATTACAGAGCCGCTCGAGCCAAGCACATTTCCAAATCGAGTGGTAATAAAACGAGTGCCCGTGTTGTTTTTATTTAACGCTTGGGTATAAATTTCTGCAATACGTTTTGATGCTCCCATTACACTGGTTGGGTTTACCGCCTTATCGGTTGAAATCATTATAAATTTTTCAACACCAAACTCCACCGATAAATCAGCTACCGTTTTTGTACCCAACACGTTGGTAAATATAGACTCAGACGGATTATTTTCCATCATAGGCACATGCTTGTATGCCGCAGCATGAAACACTACCGCTGGTTTAAAAGTTTTAAAAAGATTGCGCATTCGTTCTTTGTTGCGCACATCGCCAATTACAACTTCAATTTTTTCCTCTTGGTATTTTTCCAAAAGCTCCATCTCAATATCATACAAGCCAGATTCTGCTTGGTCTAGCAAAATAACTTGCATAGGATTGTATTGAGCAACCTGCCTAACCAATTCACTTCCAATAGAGCCGGCAGCACCTGTTATAAGAACCACTTTATTAGCAATCTCTTTACGAATAGCATCTTCATTCAGCTTAATAGGGTCTCGTTGCAGCAAATCTTCAATATTAATCCGCTTAATTTGCTTAAAGCTCAATTCCCCATTTATCCAACTACTTGCAGGAGGTACGTGCAATACTCTTGTTTTGTATTTTAGACAAAGTTCCACTATTTTTTGCTTAGTACTTATTGGAACATTTGCAACCGATATTATTACATGCGCTACATCATTGTTTTGAAGCAACTCATCCAATTTAGTAAGTGGATAAATTGTTACACCCTCCACTTTTCGTCCGCTTATCGATTTGTCGTCATCAATAAATCCAAGAAAATGGTATCGCGTTCCTAAGTCTCTATCTAATGTCCTTTGGGCAATAATGCCGGCTTCTCCTGCACCATATATAATTACACTTCGTTTGCTTTTAGCCGGGTTTTTCAATTCAAAATACAACGCCTTAAACATAATTCGCAGCGATATCATCAAGAAAGTTAGTGCCAAATAATCAATTATTACTACCGAGGTTGGAATTAAAAACAGTTCGGCACCAATAAGTTTTACGTTTATAAAATTAGCCGCAAAAAAGAAAACACAAACAAGTGTATTTACTATAAAAATACGCTGCGCATCCTTACTGCCGGTGTATCTAACAATTCCTTTGTATGTTTTGGAAATATAAAAACTAATGGCGCGAACTACCAGTGCTGCTGAAAATGCAATAGGAAAGCGCTCTACCTCAACTTCAGGAATAGCAAAGTTAAAACGCAACAAAAACGCCAATGTTAGCGATGCACAAGCTAATGCAAGATCAATAAAAAATATAATCCACCTAGGTGTGTTTTTTTCAAAAATAAACATTGAACAAATTTAATAAGTTTCTGTCAGCTTTAACGGTAGTTTATTTTCGATAGAAGATGCTATTAATAGGCTTAAATAATTACTTTTGTGCGTTAAAAATTGCAAGAGTGTAAAATGCCAAAAATATTGTTTATCGGAGCACATCGAATTAACAGGTCGCCAAGTCAGCGATTTAGATTCGAACAATATTTTTCTTTTTTAGAAGAGCAAGGCTACACCTGTCAATTATCCTATTTACTTGATGCGTTTGATGACAAGTATTTTTATTCTTCCGGTAATTGGATTTTTAAATTTATTATTCTAATCAAGGCTATCTATAGGAGATTGCGGGACATCTGTTCCGCTAAATCATACGATGCAATATTTATTCAGAGAGAAGCATTTATGACTGGCTCTATCTTTTTCGAAAAAATGCTGAAGCGAGTTGGGAAAAAAATTGTTTTTGATTTTGATGATTCAATTTGGTTAATGGATATTTCTGAAGCAAACAAAAGTTTAAAATGGCTAAAAAATCCAGCAAAAACAGCCAAGTTAATTGCACTAAGCGATACTGTAATTGCTGGGAATGCTTATTTAGCGGAATATGCAAGAAAATACAATCCCAATGTAACAATCATTCCAACTACCATCGACTTGAATTACCATTATTCTAACAGAAAAAGCAAAAACAGAATTTGCATTGGTTGGACGGGTAGCCATACTACCATTAAACATTTTGAGCTTGCAGTTTCCTTTTTACGACAAATAAAAAATAAATATGGCGACAGTGTTTATTTTAAAGTAATTGGAGACGAAACATACAAAAACGATTCTCTGGGAATTAATGGCGTAAAATGGTCGTTGAAGGACGAAATGGAACAGTTGCAAGAAATTGACATTGGCATTATGCCTTTGCCAGACGATGAATGGTCGAAAGGGAAATGTGGATTTAAAGGATTACAATACATGGCACTGGAAATTCCGGCTGTAATGTCGCCAGTTGGGATGAATACCGAAATAATAAACAATGGTGTAAATGGCTATTTGGCTTCAACAGACGAGCAATGGGTAGAAGTACTGTCTAAGTTAATTGATTCGAAAGGACTTAGAGAACAAATGGGAAAAGAAGCCAGAAAAACAATAGTAGAGAATTATTCTGTCGATTCTCAAAAACAAAACTATTTGCGAATCTTGAACGATTTAATAAAATCTTGAAAACTATCTTATACATAACCTACGATGGTTTAACCGACCAAGTAGGGCAATCTCAAATTCTTCCTTATGTTATAGAATTGGAAAAGCTGGGATATAAATTTCATATCCTTAGTTGTGAAAAAGAACATATACTTAACGAAAAAAAAAGCGAAATACTTTCTTTACTTGAAGGGAAAAATATTCAGTGGCATTCCATTTTATTTCACTCCAAACCACCTATTGTTGCTAAGTTGTACGATTTACATTTATTGAAAAAAGAAGCCAATCGCATTTGCTCGCAACATAAAATAAATATTATTCATTGTCGTAGCTATGTAGCAGCAGAGATTGGTTATTTATTCAAAAAAAAATATGGAACTAGATTTTTGTTTGACATGCGCGGCTTTTGGGTGGACGAACGTGTAGATGGCGGCATTTGGAATAAAAAAAGTTTGCTAGGAAAGTTTTTATACAAACGATATAAACGAAAAGAAGCCAACTATATAAACACCTCAGATGCCATTGTATCATTAACTTTTGCAGGTCAAAGAGAAATTCAGCGTTGGGATAGTTACGCAAATGCTCCTATTACAGTTATACCCTGCGCTGCCGATTTTTCTTTTTTTGAAGTAAATACTCCTGAGAAAAAAGAAAAGGCAAAAAAAATACTGGGCGTTGCTGAAAATGCTTTAGCGGTAGGCTATTTGGGCTCTTTGGGAACTTGGTATATGCTACCGGAATTGCTAAAGTTTTACAATGCTGTTTTGAAAAAATTTCCCGAAGCATATTTTATTTTTCTAACAGCAACACCAGCCCATGAAATAGAACGTGCTGCAAAAGAATTAGTAATTGACACCTCAAAATTGATTATTAAAAAAGCAACAAAAAAAGAAGTGTCGCAATTGGTTTGTGCTTTTGATGTAAGTCCGCTTTTTATAAAACCTTTGTATTCCAAGATTGCCAGTTCTCCCATTAAAATGGGCGAATTATCGGCATTAGGGATTCCAATGATAGGCAATAAAATTGGCGATGTAGAAGAAATAATTCAAGCTACTAAATGTGGATTATTGGTAGATGATTTTTCTGAATTGTCTTTTGCAAAAGTGGTAGATGCATTGCCACAATTGCTAACTATTGAAAGCAGAACTATTCGCATAAATGCACAGCCAATTTGGGATTTGACAGTAGGTGTTAAAAAATACGATAGTGTTTACAAGGGGTTATAAGCAAAAATATGTATCTTACTTATCCAAAATCATTAAAAAAAACAATACTATGGAGACTGTAGTAAACGAACTAAAAAGCACAGCATTAGAAAAAAAACATATTTCATTGGGAGCTAAAATGGTTCCTTTTGCAGGGTACAATATGCCTGTAAGTTATACCGGATTGAATGACGAACATGCTACCGTTCGCAACGCTCTTGGAATGTTTGATGTATCGCACATGGGAGAGTTTATTATAAGAGGAGAAAAAGCATTTGATTTAATCCAACGTGTAACATCCAATGATGTTGCCGCATTAACAGACGGCAAAGCTCAATATTCTTGCTTGCCAAATGAAACAGGAGGTATTGTAGATGATTTATTGGTCTATCGAATTGATGCAAAAACCTATATGTTGGTAGTAAATGCATCTAACATAGAAAAAGATTGGAACTGGATTAAGAAGTTTAATTCCGACAATGTAGAGATGGTAAATATTTCCGAAAAAACTTCTCTGCTTGCAATTCAAGGCCCCAAAGCTATAACAGCCTTGCAAAAGCTTACTTCTATTAATCTTTCGGAGATTCCTTATTATAGCTTTAAGAAAGGAACTTTTAACGGTGTAGAGAATGTGGTTATTTCAAATACAGGATATACAGGCGCAGGAGGATTTGAAATTTATTTTGAAAACCAATATGCCGAAAAAATGTGGGACGCTATTATAGATGCCGGAAAAGAATTTGGAATAAAGCCAATTGGTCTTGGAGCACGTGATACCCTGCGCTTAGAAATGGGATTCTGTTTGTATGGCAATGATATTGATGATACAACGTCACCGATAGAAGCTGGACTGGGATGGATAACAAAGTTTACCAAAACATTCACCAATAGCGAATATTTAAAAAATCAAAAAGAAAAAGGTGTAACAAAAAAACTGGTTGGCTTCGAAATGCTTGACAGAGGCATTCCTCGTCATGGCTACGAAATTGTTGATGCTACAGGTGCTCTTTTGGGAGTTGTTACTTCGGGCACACAATCGCCTACGTTGCAAAAAGGGTTAGGCTTAGGATATGTTGCTACAGGCAGCTCCAAAATAGATTCAGAAATCTTTATAAAAATCCGCGATAAACAATTAAAAGCTAAAGTGGTAAAAATACCGTTTTTAGGAAAGTAATTTTTTCAATCAATGAGTTTAACAATAGACGCCTGTTTCTCCCCTTACTTATATCCTGTTTACAGGAATGATGACAACATTGTTGTAATCATTGATATACTTCGTGCTACGTCTGCTATCTGTATCGCTTTTGAAAATGGTGCCGAAAAAATAATTCCAGTTGCTACGGTTGAAGAAGCTAGAAAATACAAAGAACAAGGCTATTTAGTAGGTGCAGAGCGCGATGCGGTAAAGCTCGATGGTTTTGATTTTGGGAACTCTCCATACGATTACATGGGTGAAAACATAAAGGGACAAACGCTGGTACTTACAACCACAAACGGCACACAAGCTATTGAAGCTGCCAAAGAATCACACAAAGTGGTAATTGGTTCGTTCTTAAATATTGATGCGTTGTGTGATTGGTTGGTAAAGCAAAATAAAAACATATTATTGTTGTGTTCCGGGTGGAAAAACAAATTCAACTTGGAAGATGCACTATTTGCAGGATCCGTAACAGAAGAAATCCAAAAACGTTCAGCAGAATATGCGCACGGAGACGGATGTCTAGCTCTTAAATATTTATACCAAATAGCCGAAAAAGATCCCCTTAAATTTTTAAATTACTCCTCACACAAAGAACGCTTGGCTCGTTTAGGACTAAAAAACGACATTCGTTTTTGCTTAACTCCTAATCAAACGTCCATTATTCCTGTGTTACAAGATGGTGCTTTGGTTGCTATTAAATCATAGAAGCTATTGTAATAAGCGCACTATCTATCTTAGTAGGTGCAGCCTCAATTTGGTATTAGGAAGGCATTTTACTTATTCAAAATACCAAACTCCTTACTAATCTTTAGTTATATGCAGTTGGCTTTTGAGGAAAAACATTATAACAAAAAAGCCGTTAGATGTTTTATCTAACGGCTTTTTTGTTATAAAAATTTAACTAGCTTAGTTCGCTTTCTTTTCTCCTTCAGCTGGAGCAGCAGGTGCCGCTTTTACAGACCCTTTAATTCTTATTACTTTATTAGCTTCTTTTGCATTAGAAGTTAGAGTAACAGTTTTTTCGAAATTACCTACACGTTGTGTATCGTATTTTACTTTAATTACACCACTTCCACCTGGCTTAATAGGTTCTTTAGGCCATTCCGGAGTAGTACATCCGCAAGATCCAACAGCATTAGTAATGATTAAAGGCTCTTTACCTACATTTTTAAATTTAAACTCACGCACTCCATTCGATCCATGCTCTATTAAACCATAATCCATCACTTCAGTTTCAAACTTCATATCCGGAGCGTTCGGATTAATAGATGTAGTAGTAGATTCCTGTGCATTAGAAGCAAATACTAAACAAAGTACTACTCCAATTGATAAAATTGCTTTTTTCATAGTTTTCTTTTTTATAATCTGTTTTTAGTTAAATCCGGTTGTTGTTTTTTCAAAAGGTGTTGCGCCATTGTCTGTTTTCTTAGTTGGAAATGGCTCTTCAGCAGGAGCTGCTTCTACCAATCCCTTTATCTTAATAACAGCAGGGCTATTTTTGGCATTAGATGTAATGGTTACACTTTTACTAATTGCACCTACCCGCTTAGTATCATAATGAACCTTAATAGTGCTTGATTCTCCCGGCTTAATTGGTTCTTTAGGCCAAATTGGCACGGTGCAACCACACGATCCTTGTGCATTACTAATTATCAAGGGCTCTTTTCCTGTATTTTTGAATTTAAACTCACAATTTCCATCTGCGCCTTGTTTTATGGTGCCATAATCGTGTGTTTCTTTTTCAAATTTTAGTTCTGCAGCATTTGGATTTACAGCAACCGCAGGTGTAGATTCTTTTGGTGCTACTTTTTCTTGTGCGTTATAATTTGCAAAGAAAGCTAAAGCTAACGCTCCTGTAATTACTAATTTTTTCATTTTATTCAATTTATAATTTTTAATTCTTCATTTATAATTTCAAACTTTAGTTTGGAACTACCCGCCTATATTGCCTTTCAGCTTCAATATAATTGGTCCGGTTTGTGAATTTGAGCGTATGGTTACGTATTTGTCAATTGGTCCGACACGTTCTGTGTAATACTTAACTTTTATTTTACCTGTTCTTCCTTTTCGTATTGGTCTTTTAGGCCATTTTGTAACTACACAAGCACATCCGGGCTCTACGCGATCGATTATCAAAGGGTCTTGTCCTTCATTTTTAAACTTAAACTCACAACTACCATCAGCTCCTTTTTTTATCGAACCAAAATCATATGTTTCGTTGTCAAATTTAATAATTGGAGCAAAAGGATCGCTAAAGGTTGTTTGCGCAACAAAACCCCAACTAATTAAAGTAAATACAACTATGACAATATTTCTCATTCCTAACAATCTGTTAACCTAAAGATACAAACTTATTCTTTTATACATAGTGTATCAATAGTTGTGCCAAAATTATTTAACATTAATTAACGGAAGTCTTTTTGTTGTTTTCCATTTTAAAATGAAGTTGTTTAAAGTCAGGCTGTGAATAAAGTCCATTCAACTGTAATGCCTATGAAAATTGACATCTCCGGCCTATTTGGAAGAGATTCCTGCATTTGCGGGAATGACATATAATGGTTACAAAATTGAACTTTAAACAATTTGTAAGCTAAAGTGTTTTAAGCTCTGCTACAAGATCAGTGAGTGCTTTTTTGGCATCTCCAAAAAACATACTTGTTTTAGGATTGTAGAATAATAAATTATCAATTCCGGCATAACCGGCATTCATAGAGCGTTTATTGATAATAATATTTTTAGCACGCTCTACCTCCAAAATTGGCATTCCATAAATAGGGGAAGATGGGTCTGTTTTTGCCGCAGGATTCACAACATCATTCGCGCCTACTACAAGCACTACATCTGTCTGGTCAAACTCAGGATTAATCTCTTCCATCTCAATTAACTTTCCATAATCTACATTCGATTCTGCGAGCAACACATTCATATGTCCAGGCATACGTCCTGCTACAGGATGTATTGCATACTTAACTTCTACCCCTCGCTCTTCCAATAAAACTTCTAACTCGTGAATAACGTGCTGTGCTTGTGCCACAGCCAATCCATAACCTGGTACGATTACTACTTTTTTGGAATAATTCATCATTACTGCCAAATCGCTAACTGTTACATCTTTTATACTTCCTTTTGTGTCATCGCCAGCACCTGCAGCAGCAGCTCCACCACCAAATGCACCAAATATTACATTGCTCAATGGCCTATTCATGGCTTTACACATAGCCAATGTAAGTAATGTACCTGCAGAGCCAACTAATATACCGCCAGTAAGCATTACATAATTATCATATAAAAATCCTCCGAAAGCCGCAGCTAATCCGGTAAATGAGTTAAGCAACGAAATTACAACCGGCATATCTGCACCTCCAATTGGAACTGTAAATAAAATTCCGTACAAAATAGCTAGCACAAATAATGCATATAACATTGCAGCACCTGAAGGAGATGCAACTACTATCCATGCTGCAAACACTAGCAGCGTAAGCATTACAACATTGTTAATTAAATTATAGGAAGGCAATCGAACAGGTTTATTCATAGTTCCATTCAACTTCAGATATGCAATAATTGACCCCGAAAAAGAAACACTACCAATTACCAACCCTGCTACAATTGGAATTAAAGCACTTGTATTATTTAAATTGTGTTCGTATTCCATCAGCCCTATTAACGCAGCACAAGCCCCACCCATACCATTAAACATAGAAACTAATTCAGGCATTTTAGTCATCTGAACTCGCTTTGCGGTAAACCAACCTATAATAGTACCTAACGCAATAGCCGAAAAAATTAGACTATATATAATAGGAGATACAGCTCCTTCGTGCAAAAATATGGTGCCAATAATAGCAACTGTCATTCCCACAGCTCCCACCAAATTACCCTTTCGAGCAGTTTTGGCATTGCCCATCATTTTAAGTCCAAGAATAAAAGTTACCGATCCAATTAAATAACAAATTTCGAGTAGTGCGTGTTTCATACCTTTTTTTTAATTTCTAATACCTAATTTCTAAATTCTAAAAATTAGTAGTCTTGATTAATGATTTCTTATAAATTGCGCCTAATATATTCTTCAATTCAGTTGCTTCATTTATTAAATCAACCCTTTCTTTGTCAGTTGTTTTTACCTCAACATCCAGTAATCTTAGCCACAAAATACTTTCCTTTCATTCCTTCTTTGAAATTCTAATTTTCATTAAAAAATCCTTATCTCCTAATTTTTCGTTCGCTTCTATATAGTTTGCAGCTATTGAGCCGGATGCCCTTACTACCTGTTTTATATCTTCCTTATTCCAAACATTTTTTTCTAGCTTTTTAACAAATTCCCTAGTCTTCTTTGCAAATAAAAATGTCCTTTCCTCTAAATCATACACCTTATTTCCCATTTCTTAGAATTTAGTGTTTAGTATTTAGAATTTTAAGAACATTATTTCTTCTTAAACATTTCCAACATCCTGTCTGTAACAACAAATCCCCCAACCACATTTAATGTTCCCAGTAGTACTGCCAAAAATCCTAATCCGAGTGCTATATAATTTGTGGTATCTACATTCAACATTACGTGAATAGCACCTACAATTACAACTCCGTGAATAGCGTTGGCACCACTCATTAGTGGAGTATGCAATACTGTTGGCACACCACCAATAACTTCGATTCCCACAAAAATAGAGAGTATCACAAAGTAAATTAAATCACGATGTTCTGAAAAAAGAGTTAATACGTTTTCCATATAAATTTATTTTTTAAATTAAATATTAAGCTACTTTGGCTTTAACACTGGGATGTACAGCTACACCGTTGTGTACAATCAACGAACCCTTCGTAATTTCTTCGTCTAATTCCCACTTAAATTTATCTTTATCTGCTAAATGAAGAAAAAGTGTTTGCATATTTCGTGCATACAAATCGCTTGCATTCATAGGCAATAAACTTGGAATATTACCTTCTCCAATAATTGTAACACCGTGCTTTTGAACTGTTTTATTTAATTCGCTACCCACCACATTTCCTCCTTGCTCAACTGCCATATCAACAATTACAGAGCCGAATCGCATGCTTTTTACCATTTCATCTGTAACTAATAGAGGCGCTTTTTTTCCCGGAATTAATGCTGTAGTAATAACTATGTCCGCTTCTTTCACGTGTTTAGAAACAAGCTCTTGCTGCTTTTTCAAAAATTCTTCAGACACTCCTTTTACATAGCCACCTTCCATCTTAATACTTTCATCGCCCTTTACTTCGATAAATTTTCCTCCTAACGACTGCACTTGTTCTTTTGTTTCTGGTCGAATATCACTTACTTCTACTACTGCACCTAAACGTTTAGCAGTTGCAATTGCTTGCAAACCTGCTACTCCCGCTCCAAATATTACAACCTTAGCTGGACGAATTGTTCCTGCCGCAGTTGTCATCATTGGCAATATTTTTCCAATGGTATCTGCAGCAAGCAATACGGCCTTATAACCGCCCAAATTTGCTTGTGAACTAAGTGCATCCATTTTTTGTGCACGAGAAATACGGGGCACTGCATCCATGGAAAATGCCGATATACCTGCCTTTTCGCACGCGCTTACCATTTCCGGATTTGTGGCTGCCCACATGAACGACATTAAAACTGCACCTTTTTTCATAGTTGCAATTTCGTCAACAGCTGGTGCATTTACTTTTAATACCACATCAGAATCGGAGTAAATTTTATTCTTGTCTGCAACTATTGTTGCACCTGCTGTTTGATATTGTTCATCTGCAAAAAAAGAATTTATCCCGGCTCCAGCTTCTATTTGCACTTCAAATCCCTTTTTCACAAGGTCTTTTACAACATCGGGGCTAAGTGCAACACGATTTTCTTTCAGTTTTGTTTCTTTAGGAATTCCTAATTTCATAACTAACAGTTTATTAGTATCTTAAAGTATGAAATTGTTGCTGAATTAGCAAATATGCGTGTTTATATCCCAAGACAACTAAATTTCCGGATTCCTATTATTGCATTGAAACCGCTACTGGCAATGGCATTCCTGCTAATATCCCCCAACATAGTTGCCTACCGACTAAGTGGAAATATAAAAGATAGCGATGGGAATACGATTCCCTACGTAAGTGTGTACATAAATAAAACCACGTACGGTGTTTCGTCTAACATCAAAGGAGATTACTTTATCGAGTTAGATAATGGTAATTACGAAATCGTTTTCTCCATGATTGGCTACGAAAAAAAAATTGTACCCATTACCATTTTTCAGAAAAATGAAATTCTAAATATTACACTATTGCCTTCTGTTTCGCAGCTTAATGAAGTTACGATTACTACTGAAAAAGAAGATCCTGCTTATGCCATTATTCGGAAAGCACTTGGTGCAAAAAGTAATTTCAGAGAATTGTCCGACAACTATACGTGCAATGCATACATAAAATCTTCGTTAGAAAAAGAATACATTAAAAAAATAAAAAAAGATTCATTACAAGAGGAGGAAGAAAAAAAGCTTACAAAAGAACGTATGAATTTTATTGAATCGTTTGCTACTGTTTATTTTTCTGCACCCAACAGTTTAAAAGAAATTAAAGAAGCGTACAAAGATTTGGCAGATAAATCAACTCATAATAATTTTACAATATCATTTTACGATGACAAGGATAAACCAAAACAAGCAGCTGTAAATCTCAACTTATTTAAAACAAGTATTGCAGATGCCGAATTTAATTTTTACGACAACTTGATTGCAAACCCAACACTATTAAGCTCTCCATTAGTATCTCCTTTAAACAATGCTACTTTTTTGTCGTACCGATTTAAACTGGAAGAGTATTTTTGGGAAGACAACGTGTGGGTAAATAAAATAAAGGTTACACCACGAAGAACTGATGCAGCACTATTTAGCGGACATATTTATATTGTAGATAGTATTTGGTGCATTAAAGCAGTCGATTTAGAAATTGATAAATCAGTACTTACGCACTTCAATTATTTTAGACTGTTTCAAAAATACTCACAACTAAATAACAATAAATGGGCTTTAACAAAAGAAGAATTTTTTTATAACACAAAAGAAGGCAAAGCCACCATGATTGGCAGCACCTATATTCAGTATAGCAATTATAATTTGAATCCGGTTTTTAAAAAGAATTTTTTTAACAACGAGCTAAGTGTAATTACAGATAATGCTTACGACAAAGACACATCCTACTGGAATAGCAAAAGACCCATAACGCTAAAAGAAGAAGAACAAAAATTCATTGCTACCACAGATAGTATAGACACTTACTACAAATCACCCAAATATTTGGCTATGCAAGACTCGTTAACCAATAAAATATATTGGTACGAATTTCTCGGAGGCGTATCGTTTGAAAATAGCTTTAAAAAGCAAGACTGGTACATTGATGGAATGATAAATAATACCCTCTTCGGAATTTTTGGAGTTGGCGGATATAGGCAGCGCTTGGCGGGAAACTATACCAAAGAATTTAAAAAGGGATACAAATTAACAATAGGAACCGCATTGCACTACGGATTTACCAATAATGATTTAAAAGGCGATGCGTCTGTTTCGTACACGTATTTGCCCAAAAAATTTGGTCGCATTCATACCAAATATTCCAATGATTATGGATTTGTAAATGGGTACGAATCGTTTGCAAACATTTTAAGCATGAGCAATATTGTAAACAATGTTGGCTACGATATTGGAAATGAAATCGAAATATTCAACGGTGCGTATCTGGATGTAACGGCTGAATATACCGAAGTAAATACGATTACCAATTTAAAATATAGTAGCTGGTCGAATGACGCATTTGGCAGCAATAATCAAGGAGCTGCATTTCCTGATTTTACAAAATTTGCATTAGAATTCACCTTGAAATATACACCCGCACAGAAGTTCTACACCGAGCCTTACAAAAAAATTGTGATTGGTTCTAAATATCCAACCTTTGCAGTAGCTTATAAAAAGGGCATTCCAAACATTCTTAAAAGTATTTCCAATTACGAATTTATAGAACTCCGAGTTTGGGACACATGGAAATTTGGCTCCTTCGGAGAATCGAAATGGAAAGTGTACACTGGTAAATTCTTAAACAGTAAATCATTGCTATTTACCGAGAATAAATTTTTTAGAAGATCCGATAATTACTTTTTTTCCGACCCGTTGCGCTCCTTTCAATTGCTAGATACTTCTTTGAATACTACTAACGAGTATTTTCAAGTTCACTACTTACATCGGTTCAATGGAAAAATTTTAAATAAAATTCCATTACTAAAAAAATTGAAATTAATGGAAGTTGCCGGAGCAGGCTTTTTAGCGATAAATAAAAATAATTTTCAACATGCAGAAGTTTACGGAGGCATTGAAAAACCTATAAACATAAACAAATGGAAACTTCGTTTTAAAATTGGCACATATTATGTTGTATCTAAAAGTGCACATGCAGACGTTTCCGGAATGTTAAAATTCGGAATTGATATTTTCGATTCATTTAGGGGTGCTTGGGGGTATTGAGGAAATTGCGAATTAAGAATTATGAATGTTTAATTAAAACGAAAACAAATTGAGAAAAAATATAAAATACGGGGTACAGTTTCTGTTGGTATTCATTATAGGTAGCTTTATGCAATCCTGCAAGCCAATAGAGCCAATTGTTTTTAAGAAATTGAACGAAGCAAAAGTTAAAAGTATTTCTTTAGACAAGGGTATTGATGCCACTATTAATGCAACAATTGATAACCCTAATAAAATGGGGGTTAAAATTTATGGTTCTGCATTAAATGTAAAAATTAACAATATAGATTTAGGGTTAGTAAAACTAGATGAAAACATTAAAATAAAAGCCAAAGGAGAACACACCATACAATTTGACATTCACGGGGAATTACCCGGAATTTCAATGGGTTTGCTTGCTCAAGCTACACAACTGGCAAAAAGCAAAGATGCCACCGTACAAGTAAAAGGAACTATCACCGTTGGGAAATTCTTATTTAGAAGAACCATTCCGGTGGAGGTTACGAGCAGAGTACCGATTCAGAAATAAATTGATTCCATTTTTTTCAATCTCTACCCTTAAAAGAATATCCATTATTTAACCAAGCACACACAATCCAAAAGCCTAATGCAACAAAAGGAGAAACAATATGATGCCATTGAGCATCGTCTCTTGTAAAATAAGAATACCCTCCTTTGATTAATTGATATAGTCCAATTAAAATTGGCCATAATCTTCTATATCGTCTGATGTTGTTCATGTTCCACTTCTATCTATTACTTCCCATGGCACTGTTTAAACTTCTTGCCACTTCCGCAAGGACAAGGATCGTTTCTGCCAATTTTTACTTCTGCTCGTACCGGTTGAGTTTTAGGTTGGGCAGTAGTTGTTCCATCAGAAGATGTTGTGGTAGTTTGCTCTGCACGTGATTCTTTAAGCTGTTGTTTTTGCGGAACAACCCTAGCTTGCTGCTGTGGCAATGGTTGATCGGTAGAAGTAGGTAATTGAGCTTTAAACAAGAACGATGCAATATCCTTATTTACTTCGCTCAACATTTTTTTAAATAGTTTAAACGACTCAAACTTATATATCAGCAACGGATCTTTTTGTTCGTACACCGCATTCTGAACCGATTGTTTCAAATCGTCCATTTCTCGCAAATGTTCTTTCCAGGTATCGTCAATCATGGCAAGCGTTACACCTTTCTCAAAAGACAATACCACTTCTCTACCCTGGGTTTCAAAAGACTTACGCAAATTAGCATACACGCTTAATGTCTTGATTCCATCAGAAAAAGGAATAACAATATTTTCAAAATTATTAGTCGCATTCAAAAATATGTTGCTTATTACAGGAAACGCCTTAGTTGCAGCATCCTCTGTTTTTTTGGTATAGCTAGCTTGCAAAATATGATAGGTCTTATCTACCAACTCGGCTGTAGCTTTCTTAGTAAGTTCCTCTTCTGTAAAAGGAACTTCCATTGAAAATATTTTGATAAAATCTAAACTCAACGTTTCGTAGTCGGCAGCCTCTTTAGCTTCAGTAATCAATGACTCACAAATATCGTATATACTATTTGCAATATCAATTGACAAACGCTCTCCGAATAAAGCATGTTTACGCTTTGTATAAATTACATCACGTTGCGCATTCATCACATCATCGTATTCAATCAATCGCTTACGAATACCAAAGTTGTTTTCCTCTACTTTTTTCTGTGCTCTTTCTATCGAACGGGTAATAATGCTGTGTTGAATTACCTCTCCTTCCTCAGCCCCCATTCTGTCCATGATAGCAGCTATTCTTTCTGATCCAAATAGACGCATCAAATCATCTTCCAACGAAACAAAAAACTGTGAGGTACCCGGATCTCCTTGTCTTCCGGCTCTACCTCGCAACTGCCTATCCACACGTCTAGACTCGTGTCTTTCTGTACCAATAATAGCAAGACCTCCGGCCTCCTTTACTCCTTCACCTAACTTAATATCTGTACCCCTACCAGCCATATTCGTAGCAATAGTAACGGTTCCCGGCTTACCAGCTTCTGCCACAACATCTGCTTCTTTTTGATGCAACTTAGCATTTAACACATTGTGTTTAATGCCTCGCAATTTCAACATCCTACTTAACACTTCCGATATTTCAACCGATGTAGTACCCACCAATACCGGCCTTCCGGCTTTTACACATTTATCAACTTCATCAATTACGGCATTATACTTTTCTCGTTTGGTTTTGTAAACCAAATCTTCCATATCTTTTCTAACAATTCCTCTGTTTGTAGGAATTACAACAACATCTAACTTATAGATATCCCACAACTCACCTGCCTCTGTCTCTGCAGTACCTGTCATACCGGCAAGTTTATGGTACATTCTAAAATAATTCTGCAATGTAATAGTTGCGTAGGTTTGTGTCGCAGCTTCAATTTTTACGTTTTCCTTCGCTTCAATTGCTTGATGCAATCCATCTGAATACCTCCTACCATCAAGGATACGCCCTGTTTGCTCATCAACAATTTTCACTTTGCTATCCATTACTACATACTCTACATCCTTTTCGTACAATGCATATGCTTTAAGCAATTGTTGGATGGTATGTACTCGCTCCGATTTAATAGCAAAATCACGAAGCATTGTTTCTTTTCGTGTTATTTTCTCTTCTGCAGTAGCTGCAGACCGCTCTATATCCGCTATTTCGGCACCTACATCAGGCAATACGAAAAATTTAGAGTCTTCGTCATTTGAGGTAATTAAATCGATCCCTTTATCAGTCATCTCGATAGAATTATTCTTCTCATCTATCACAAAAAACAATTCAGCATCCACCTTATGCATCTCTCTTGACTGATCCTGCATGTATTGATTTTCAGTTTTCAACAAAGTAGTTTTAATACCCGGTTCACTTAAAAATTTAATTAAGGCTTTGTTTCTAGGTAATCCTCTGTAACAACGCAGCAAAGCCAATCCTCCTTCTTTTTCATTTTTCTGTTCTGTGAGCAATCGTTTTGCATCTGCCAAAACGGTATTCAAATATGTTTTTTGAGCATTAACCAATTTTTCTACTTTGGGTTTCATTTGCATAAACTCCTGCTTATCGCCTTTAGGCACAGGCCCTGAAATAATAAGTGGAGTACGCGCATCATCAATTAATACCGAATCTACCTCATCTACAATGGCAAAATGGTGTTTACGTTGCACCAATTCCTCTGGAGTACGAGACATATTATCTCTTAAATAATCAAAGCCAAATTCATTGTTTGTGCCGTATGTAATGTCCGCCAAATAAGCCTTTCGTCTTTCTTCGGAATTAGGTTCATGCTTATCAATACAATCAATTGTTAATCCTAAAAACTCAAACAATGGACCGTTCCATTCCGAGTCGCGTTTCGAAAGATAGTTATTTACAGTAACTACATGCACGCCTCTTCCGGCTAATGCATTCAAATACAAGGGTAATGTAGCAACCAATGTTTTCCCCTCTCCTGTTGCCATCTCAGAAATTTTCCCTTGATGCAACACCACACCACCAATCAACTGCACATCGTAGTGAACCATGTTCCAAGTAATTTGACTTCCTGCCGCTATCCATGAATTAGTCCACAACGCTTTATCGCCCTGTACCTTTACATATTCCTTAGTAACAGCAAACTCTTTATCTAAATCCGAGGCACTAACTTCTATCGTTTTATTCTCTGAAAAACGTCTTGCAGTTTCTTTCACCACAGCAAATGCTTCCGGCAAAATATCCATCAATGTTTTTTCAATTATTGAAAGCGTTTCTTTTTCAATTTCATCAATTTGCTTATATAGCTTTTCTTTTTCATCTAAAGAGAGTGTGGTATCCTCTTCCGTTTGCTTTTTAAGCGCAGCTACTTTATCCGTATTTTCCTTACAAGCTTCGGCAATTGCAGCTTTAAAACTTGCTGTCTTATTACGCAACTCATCATTGGAAATGGACTGCAATTTTGCATACTCTTCTTTTATTTGCTCTACAATAGGATATATATCTTTTACATCTCTATCTGATTTATTTCCGAAAAGTTTTGATATGGATTTTGTTATAAAATCTAACATGTTATCTTAAATTAAATTCTTTTTTTAGCATTTTTAAAAGGTAACTAAGTTAATGTAATTTTGTGAGAGTAAGAAAAACCTAAATTTATGTGCTGTTTTGAAATAGAAGAATAACACAAGCTACATAGTAGAAATGTATGTTGAAACAACTAAAAAAACTTGACTCTTATAGAGTCTGTTTAAAATTCATATTTAAGAACAACCTCCGCACACATATATCGAATCCGCTCCATTTATCAATTCACAAAATTGTCTTAACCATAAAAACGATTATATGCTGCTAGATTAGATATTGATTAATACTTTCGAAGTTCTGAAATATTTAACAACTGCCTCAAGAAATAATAGCCCCAACACTTCTTGTTTTTTAAAATGATTGTATTTTTGCCGTGCGTGTTTACCAGGGCAACATACTTTAAATTGGCTATTCTTAGTGTATTTATTACACTGAGCACCGCACTAT
>JAFLBG010000031.1 GCA_017303975.1 Bacteroidota bacterium | reverse complement strand
ATTGATGCCATAACAGAGCAAACAAATGTGAGCGATGCCGATGGTCAGCAATACAAGGTAAATAGCGGTTCTAATCAATATTGGATGAATACGAATGGCGAGTACATTGGAACAAATAAAGCAGATTATAATCCAAATGCGGACGAGAGGTTGAATCAAGAGAATTGGAAAAAATTGAAAGAGGGTAACGAGTGAAAAAATTTGCGACAGTACTTTTTTTAGTTATCAGTTTTGTTTCTATAGCTCAAAAGCGAGAAATAGATTCGCTTGTGGTTGTTCTAAATGCTGCAAAAGAAGACACGTTCAAGGTAAATACATTAAATGTTTTGTCAGACAAGCTTTGGCAGCGTGGCGATTACAAACAAGCAATGGATTATGTAGTTCAAGGAAAAACGCTTGCCGAAAAAATAAATTTTAAAAAAGGTAAAGCAACTGCTTTTATTCATAGTGCCCTTATATATTGGAAACAGGGCGAGTACCCTAAAGCATTAGAGCAAATATTTATTGCGTTAAAAATAAACGAAGAAATTAAGTATAGAAAAGGAATTGCTCGTTCCTATAATTGCATTGGGCTTATCTACTTTAATCAACAAAATTACCAAGGAGCTTTAGAGAATTATTTTAAATCGTTGCAAATACGCAAGGAAATTAACGATATGCAGGGAGTTGCAGGTTCGCTTAATAATATTGGAGAGGTGTATAAAGAGCAGAAAAAATTTGATAAGGCGCTCGAGCATTATTTTATGGCTCTGCGCATAAATGAAGAAACCGGAAATATAAATTGGGCCTCTATAAACATAAATAATATTGGTACCATCTATTATGCTAAAGGCGAAATGGCTTCTTCCGGTAACGGAGAAAAGAATGCATATTATAACAAAGCGCTCGACCAATATTTTAAAGCACTGGAAATAAGAGAGAAAATAGGCGATAAGCAAGGTGTTGCACTTTCTTATATTAGTATTGGATTGGTGTACACGCGCCTTTCTAAAAATGCAGAGGCAAAAAAATACATGCAAGATGCACTTGCGTTTTCTAAAAAAATTGGATACAAAGAAGCGATAAAAGCTAGTTATTATGGTTTATCTGTTTTAGATAGCACTGTTGGTAGTTGGCATGCTGCATATCAAAATCATAAGCAATTTGTAGCATATAGAGATAGTTTGCTCAACGAAGAGAATATGCGAAAAAGCATAAGTGCAGAAATGAGTTTTTTTTTCGAGAAAAAAGAGCAAGACTTAAAACAAGAGCAAGAAAGAAAGGATGCGCTTGCTAAAGAAGAAAAACAAAGGAAGAACATTATTATTGGTTCTGTTTCTGTGGGATTAGTATTTGTATTGGTTTTGGCTTTGGTAATTTTTAGAAGTCTTAGACAAAACCAAAAACAGAATAAAATAATTACCGCACAAAAAGAATTGGTAGAAAAACAAAAACACATTGTTGATGAAAAGCAAAAGGAAATTACCGATAGCATAAATTATGCAGAGCGTATTCAAAGAAGCTTTTTAGCTACAGACCAATTGCTTTCAGAAAATTTGAAAGACTATTTTGTTTTTTTTCAGCCCAAAGATGTGGTAAGCGGAGATTTTTATTGGGCTTCGAAATTGCAGAGCGGAGAGTTTGTTCTTGTTACAGCCGATAGCACTGGGCATGGAGTGCCGGGTGCTATTATGAGTATTCTTAATATTACATGTTTGGAAAAAGCAGTAGAAGAAAAACAACTAACACAGCCTGCTGAAATATTAAATTACACCAGAACCAAAATTATTGAACGACTGAAAAAAGATGGAAGTGCTGAAGGCGGAAAAGATGGGATGGATTGTAGTTTATTACGTTTCGATTTTCGTGTTCATAAGCTTTGTTATGCAGCAGCTAATAATCCTGTTTGGATAGTGAAGAATGAAACAGAAAAAAAATTGATAGAATTGGCTCCTGATAAAATGCCTGTAGGCAGACACGATAGAGATGCAAACTCCTTTACCCAACACATTGTTGATTTAAATGATGGCGATATGGTTTACACCATAACAGATGGAATGCCTGATCAATTCGGAGGTCCTAAGGGAAAGAAATTTATGTATAAGCAATTGAAAGAACTTCTTGTCTCCATTGCGTCTTTACCCGTAGTTGAGCAAAAGGAGAAATTGCAGGATGCCTTTGTTCTGTGGAAAGGCAATCTAGAGCAGGTTGATGATGTATGTGTTATTGGAGTACGTGTATAGTGTGTAATTTTTTTGTAAAAAGTATAGGACTTTTTTACTTTTGATTTGTATCTAATAACCGAATAAAATGAAAAAGATAATTTTTATATCACTTGTTGTATTATTTGCATGCAAAAAGAAAGAGGACGCAGCACCATCTAATGACGAAACGCCTCAATCTGCCATGTTTTACTCGATAGATAATACAACTTACAATAATCTTACTACCGCTAACATGGGTAAATCGTCTTTCGGAACAACTTTTCAGGTTTTTGTGCAACCGGATATGGCAAATTCGGCTAATAGATGCGCACTAAGTTTTTTTGGTTTTATTCCAACTTCAAATTTTCAAGGTCCTAATTCCGGAACGTATAAAGTTCAAAGCTCTTTTCAGACGGATACTACTAAATGTGTAGTTTCTGTAAAATTAAACGGGGCTTATTATTACTCTATTGCAGATAGCGGTCAAGTACTAGTTACCAAGAAATCAAACGGAGAAATCAACTACCAATTTTCGAATGTAAAGGTAGGTGCAAGTAATTTTGCCAGCGGAAACTTTACCTATTAATCCTCCGGTTTTCCATTTATTTTTTTGTAATCTTTTTTGTTGTTAATTCTAACATTTTTAGTGCTTAATCATTAACAATTTTTAACAGTAATAAAGAGCTCAGCAACTGCTTGTTGATATACTTTTGTATAGATAAAAATATACACGAGTTATGACAGATATTAAAGAATTAAACGAGCGTATTCAGCGTGATAGTGCATTTGTAGATCTTCTTAATCTTGAATTAGATAAGGTTATTGTTGGTCAGAAATACATGGTGGAAAGATTGCTAATTGGATTGCTTTCAAATGGACATATTTTGTTGGAAGGAGTTCCAGGACTAGCAAAAACGTTGGCTATAAAATCACTAGCATCTACTATTAATGCTGCATTTAGTCGTATTCAGTTTACTCCGGATTTGTTACCTGCCGATTTGGTTGGTACAATGATTTATAATCAAAAGAAAGAAGAATTTACCGTACGTAAAGGACCTTTGTTTTCGAATTTTATTTTGGCCGATGAAATTAATCGTGCTCCTGCAAAAGTTCAAAGTGCTTTGCTAGAAGCGATGCAAGAGCGCCAAGTAACTATTGGTGATACAACTTTTAAATTGCCTGAGCCATTCTTAGTATTGGCAACACAAAATCCGGTAGAGCAAGAAGGTACCTATCCATTGCCGGAAGCGCAAGTAGATAGATTTATGCTTAAAGTCGTGATTTCTTATCCTTCCAAAGAAGATGAGCGAAAAATTATTCGCCAAAATATTGCAGCCGAATTTCCTAAGCTGAATCATGTGTTGCAACCTGAAGATATTGTGAAAGCTAGAAATGTAGTGCGTGATGTATATATGGACGAAAAAATAGAACGCTACATTGTAGATATAGTGTATTCTACCAGAACACCGGAAGATTATAAATTAGGCAAATTTAAAGGATTAATAAATTTTGGAGCATCGCCACGTGCAAGTATTAGCTTAGCATTGGCATCCAAAGCATACGCATTTATAAAACGCAGAGGTTATGTAATTCCGGAAGATGTTCGTGCGGTATGTACAGATGTGTTGCGCCACAGAATTGGATTGACCTACGAAGCAGAAGCAGAAAATATTACAACAGAAAATATAATTACAGAAATTTTGAATGCGGTTGAAGTGCCGTAGATGATTTGTGAGTGTTGAATTATAAAGAGGCATTAAAAATTGTATAGTGGAAACTGTTGAACTCTTAAAGAAGGTGCGTAAAATCGAGATTAAATCTCGAGGTATCTCGAATCAAATTTTTTCGGGAGAGTATCATAGTGCCTTTAAAGGTAGGGGGATGGCTTTTAGCGAGGTGCGCGAGTATCAGGCAGGAGACGATATTAGAACAATTGATTGGAATGTAACGGCTCGATTTAATCATCCGTTTGTAAAAGTGTTTGAAGAGGAACGAGAGCTTACCGTTATGTTGTTGGTAGATGTTAGTGCTTCGGGATTATTTGGAACTTCAAATCAATTCAAACAAGAATTGATAACCGAATTGTGCGCTGTTATTGCATTTTCGGCTATTCAAAACAATGATAAAACAGGAATCATATTTTTTAGCGATAAGATTGAAAAATTTATTCCTCCAAAGAAAGGGAAATCTCATATTCTAAGAATTATAAGAGATTTAATTGAGTTCGAACCTCAACGTAAGAAAACGAACATAGAACTCGCGCTGAAATATTTGAATAATGTAATTAAGAAAAAAAGCATTACGTTTTTAATATCCGATTTTATTGATACGTCTAATTTTTCGGACGCACTAAAAATTGCAAATAAAAAACATGATTTGGTTGCGTTGCAAGTGTCTGACAAAAGAGAACACCAATTGCCCAATGTTGGTTTAATACGAGTGCAAGATAATGAGACCGAACAGTCTATTTGGGTTGATACATCAAGCCGAGCTGTTCGATTGCAGTATGAGATGAATGCAAAGAGAAATAGAGATAAACTAAAAGAAATTTTTGCGAAGTCGGGAGTAGATTGTGCGGAAATTAATACAACAGAATCGTATATAAAACCATTGATGAATTTATTTAAACGCAGAGGGTAAATAAAATAAGTAAGAATGAGTAACAGTAAAATACATATGGTTTTTAATTATATCAATTCCTATAGAGTTGTGGGTAGGTATATTTTACTAGTTATTTTATTGGCTATGCCGGGCGTATTTGCCGCTCAAGATGTTAAAGTGTCGGCAACACTTGATACCAATAGTATTTTAATTGGAGAGCAGACCGTTGTTCATGTAACTATTCAGTACAGAGCGGATAAAGGTAATGTTGCAATTCAGTGGCCTGCATTGAATGATACGATTATTAAACAAATTGAAATTGTAAATAAAACCAAAATAGATACAACAATACCAAATAAGGACGATCCTTATTGGTTGCAACAATCTCAAAATTTAATTATTACATCCTTTGATTCGGGCTATTATGCCATACCCCCGTTTAAATTTATCTTGAATAATGACACGTCAAAGGTTTTTGAAACGGAGGCTCTGCTGTTAGAGGTGAATAATGTGCAAGTTGATACAACACAAGCTATACGTGACATTAAGCCTCCTATGGATGAACCATTCGATTTTAGAGAGTTAATTCCTTATGTAAAATGGGTGGTTGGTATACTAGCACTACTAACGTTGGTTATTTATTTAATAAAACGTTATTTGAAAAGTCGTAAGACAACCATTGTCGTTAAGTCGGACCCTAAAGTGCCGCCACATATAACTGCGTTAGCTGCATTAGAGCAAATTAATAATGAAAAATTGTGGCAGCAGGGCAAATACAAGCAATACCATTCTGCTATATCCGATATTTTGAGGTTGTATTTGCAGCAACGATTTAAAATTAATGCTCCGGAGCAAACATCTGATGAAATTTTTGCTCAACTGCGTTCAATGGTTATGGATGAAGAAAGCAAGCAACGCTTAAAACAAATTTTGACGCTAGCCGATTTAGTGAAATTTGCTAAAGAGAATCCTTTGCCTAATGAAAATGAATTGTCTATGCAGTTGGCTGTTGATTTTGTAAATGGCACAAAACGAGAAGAGGAAGTAAAGAGTGAAGCAATAGAAACTAAAGATTAACTAAACTAGAAAAACATTTCATGTTTAATTTTATAAATGATATAACATTTGCTAACAAAGAAGCTTTATGGCTTCTGCTGGTAATTCCTGTGTTGGTGGTGTGGTATAATTTTAAAATTAGAAAAAATTCGACTTCTCTTAATTTTTCATCACTTGCAAATTTCGATGGTTTAAAACCCTCTCTTCGACAGTATTTGCAGCCTTTGTTGGTTGTTTTTAGAATGTTGGCTATTGCGATGTTAATTATTGTTTTGGCTCGTCCTCAGTCTCGCTCTAGTTGGAAGAATGTGACATCCGAAGGTATTGATATAATTTTGGCAATGGATATTTCGGCAAGTATGCTTGCGCAAGATTTTAAGCCAAATAGATTAGAAGCTTCTAAGGAAGTAGCTATCGAATTTATTGATAATAGACCGACCGATAAAATTGGTCTTGTTATTTTTAGTGGAGAATCATTTACACAATGTCCATTAACAACAGATCATGCGGTTATTAAGAATTTGTTTTTCTCTGTTAAAACAGGAATGATTGCAGATGGCACTGCAATAGGACTTGGATTAGCGAATGCCGTAAATAGAATAAAGGATAGTAAAGCCAAAAGTAAAGTGGTTATTTTATTGACAGATGGCGTAAATAATGTGGGAGCGGTAGCTCCAATGACTGCAGCCGAGATTGCAAAAGCGTTTGGTGTTCGTGTGTATACTATCGGAGTAGGAAGTATGGGAAAAGCGCTCTCTCCGGTGGCAATTTATCCTAACGGACAGTATCAATTTGATTATGTAGATGTTAAGATTGATGACGATGGATTGTCTAAAATAGCGCAAATGACCGGAGGGAAATATTTTAGAGCAACGGATAAGAAAAAGTTAAAACAGGTGTATGCCGAGATTGACAAAATGGAGAAAACAATAATTGAGGAAAAGAGTTTTACAAATAAGGAAGAACGTTTTTTAATTTTTGCAATTGCAGCAGCTTTGTTTTTTGCACTAGAACTATTTTTAAAATACACACTATTAAAGATATTGCCATAACTCATGTTTAGATTCGAACATACTTATTTTGCTTATGGATTTTTGCTACTGATTCTTTTTGTAGTACTATATCTTGTGTACGTATTTCAAAAAAAGAGACTCATTAAACTTTTGGGAGATCCTTCTCTTGTAGAAAGATTAATGCCATTGAAATCAAAAAATAAACCGTTGTTTAAGTTTATTATAACTCAGTTAGCATTTATTTTGTTAGTCTTGGTCTTGATGAATCCTCAAATTGGTTCTCGTTTGCAAGAGGTAAAGAGAGAAGGTGCAGATATTATAATTGCTTTAGATGTCTCCAACAGTATGAAGGCGGAAGATATTCAGCCTAACAGATTAACTCGGTCTAAACAAGCTATTGAAAAATTGATAGATAAATTGGAGGGGGATAGGATAGGTCTGATTGTTTTTGCGGGAGAAGCATTTGTTCAACTTCCAATAACTACGGATTACGCTGCTGCGAAATTGTTTTTACAAAATATAGATACAGATATTGTTCCTACACAAGGTACTGCTGTTGGTGCAGCAATTGATTTAGCTATTGAATCTTTTGGTGATGATGTTGGCAAAAATAGAGCATTGATTATATTGACCGATGGCGAGAATCACGAGGACGATGCAATTGCTTCTGCCAAAACCGCAGTAGAAAAGAATATAATCGTGCATACGATTGGCATCGGCTCTGTAAACGGAACTCCAATACCGGTTTATAAAAACAATATTCAAACTGGATTTAAAAAAGATAAAGATGGAAATACCGTTATCACAAAACTAAATGAGGTTGCATTGCAAGAAATTAGTGCAGCGGGAAATGGTTCTTATGTTAGAGCCACTAACTCCGATGTGGGATTAAATTCTTTATTGAATCAATTGAGGGAGTTGGATAAGAAGCAATTTGAGAGTAAAATGTACACAGATTATGACGATAAGTTTCAATATTTTGCTTTACCTGCATTGCTATTACTACTAATTGAATTTCTTATTGGCGAACGTAAAAGTTTATGGATTAAAAAGTTGAATCTTTTTGGTGAGAATAATAAAGAAATTAAGAATTAAGAATTAAGAATTAAGAATTAAGAATTAAGAATTAAGAATGAGATACCTGCTAGTCATATTTATTATTTTAATTGGAAGTCTGTTAAATGCCCAAACAGAGAAAGCTTTGGTGCGTAAGGGCAATAGTTATTATGATGAAGGAAAGTATAACGAGGCTGAAAAAAAGTACCAAGATGCACTATCCAAAAAAAATGACAACTATAAAGCATTATTTAATTTAGGCGATGCCTATTATAAGCAAGGTAAATATGCCGAAGCACAGGAACAGTTTGAGGTTGTAACTACAAAGAAAATGCCTAAAGATTCCCTTGCAATGGCCTACCATAATTTGGGTAATTCTTTTTTGAAAACCAAGAAGTACGAAGAAAGTATAAATGCCTATAAGAAAGCACTGAAAAATAATCCTGAAGACCAAGATGCGAGATATAATTTGGCGTATGCGCAACAAATGCTAAAAAAGGAACAACAACAACAAAATAAAAATAACGACCAAAACAAGAATCAAGAAAAACAAGACCAACAAAATAAGCAGGATCAACAAAAGGAGCAAGAGAAAAAACAAAATGAAGAACAGCAACAACAGGCGAAGAATAAAATTTCGAAAGAGGATGCAGCTCGTTTGCTAGAAGCGTTGAATAACGATGAAAAGAAAACACAGGAAAAATTAAAAAAACAAAAAGGGAGAGCGGGAGATAGGAATATTGATAAAGACTGGTAAATACGCGTACTAGAAACTATGTACCGTTTATTATGGAAATTGAAGAAGCTTAATACGAATTACTAAAAGTGTAATACGGAAAATGAAACAGATAAATAGATACATTACCATTGTGTTACTTTGTACTTTGTACATAGTGCTTTGTACAAGTATTTATGCACAGAAATTTACAGCTAGTGCCAGTAAGACCGTAGTTGCTGTTGGAGAGCAGTTTCAAATTACGTTTGCAATTAATACATCTGCTAGTAGTTTTAAGGCGCCTTCATTAAATGAGTTTGATGTTTATTCGGGTCCTAATCAGTCGCAGAGTATGCAATTTGTAAATGGAAATATGTCTCAGTCTATTTCGTTTTCTTATATTATTGCTGCAAAAAAAGAGGGTAAGTATACCATAGCACCCGCCTCTGTGAATGCCGATGGGAAGAAAGTAGAATCTAATTCTATGGTTATCGAAGTTGTGAAAGGTTCAGGTAATGCGGGTACTGGCGGAGGTAATCAGCGAAATTCAAATTCATCTTCTCAACAAACGGCAAATGATAATTTGTTTGCGAAAACCACCGTAAGTAAAACCAAAGTATATGTAGGAGAGCAGATTATGGTATCACATAAAATTTATACGCGCCTTAATTTAAGAGGATTTCAGGATTATGAATTGCCATCCTACAATGGTTTTTGGTCTCAAGATGTGGTAAGTAAAGGGCAAATTGAATTGACTACCGAAAATATTGATGGTGCTATGTATCAAGTTGCAGAATTGAAAAAAGTGTTTTTGTTTCCGCAAAGAAGCGGTACACTTGAAATTGAACCTGTTGAAGTTACTTGTATTGTTAGAGAGAGAAGTAGTAATGCGCCTCAAAGTATTTTCGATCAGTTTTTTGGAGGTGGTGGATACAAAGATGTTTCGTATAAGATAAAGAGCCGCCCTGTAAAGATTGACGTTAGTGCATTGCCGGAAGCGAATAAACCAAAAGATTTTTCTGGAGCAGTTGGTAATTATACTATGAAAACTCAATTAAGTAAAGAGAAGTTGAAGGTTAATGATGCTATTAATCTTGTATATACAATTTCTGGAAGAGGTAATCTTAAATTGATAGATGCTCCGGCCGTTAATTTTCCTCAAGAGTTTGAGAAGTATGATCCGAAAGTAACCGACAATGTAAGCGTTTCTTCCTCGGGAGTTGCTGGATCTAAAACATTCGACTATTTGTTAATTGCACGAGAGCAGGGCACTTTTAAGTTGGATGCTTTATCGTTTTCATATTTCGATCCCGAAAAGAAGTCCTACGTAACACTACCTGCTCCTGAATTTTCTATACAGGTTGATCCATCAGATAATAAGGATGATACAAAAAATGTTGTTATTACAAGTGTTACAAAGGAGAGCGTAAAGCAGTTGGGGAGTGATATCAGGTATATCAAAACAAATTCAGCTAGTTTGAGAAAGCAAAATGAATTTTTCTTCGGAAGTGGTTTGTTTTATGCAGGAATTGCCTTCCCTGGATTTTTGGCACTTGCGCTTATTTTGGTAAAACGGTCGCAAGATAAAGCAAATAGTAATGTTGTCGCACTTAAGAGTCGTAAAGCAAATAAGATAGCTCAAAAAAGATTGTCGGTAGCAAATCAATTTGTAAAGGAGAATAAGAGAGATTTATTTTGCGATGAAATATTTAAAGCCTTGTACGGATATTTAAGTGACAAATTCTCAATTCCAATTTCTAATTTGTCTAAAGATTCTATAAAGAATACATTGGACTCAATGAAAGTTAAAGAGGAGTCGGTAAGTTCGTTATTGCAAATGCTTAATACCTGTGAAATGGCTCGCTATGCTCCATCGGCAGTCGAGCAAAACTTAATAAAAGTGTACGAAGATACCGTTACAATTATTACAAATATTGAAAATGAAATTGCGTAAGATATTATTTTTGTTTTTGCTTGTAGGCTTTAAGCTGCATGCTGCATCTGTAGCTGTATTATTTGATTCTGCAAATACACAGTATGCAAATACTAATTTTGAAAAGTCAATTGTTTCATATGAGTCAATAATTGCATCTGGTTATGAGTCATCTGAGCTGTATTTTAATTTGGGTAATGCGTATTTTAAAATCAATAAAATAGGATTAGCGATTTTGAACTACGAAAAAGCAAAGAAGCTAAACAGAACAGATGAGGATATTGCATTTAATTTGAAGTTAGCTAATCAGAAAATAGTTGATAAGATTGATGCTGTACCGGAATTGTTAATAAACGATTTGCTAAATGATGGTATAAATAGCTTGTCGAACGAAAAACAATTTTCTGTTTTTTTTCTTGCACTCTTTTTTTTGTTTTGTTGTTTTATTACGCTTTATTTTATTGCAAAGAAAGTTGTTCTTAAGCGAATTAGCTTTTTTATTTCGCTCGTGCTGCTTTGTGCAATGATTCCGGTGTTTTTTATGGCTAAATCGAGCTATCTTAAATCGAGTGAAACAAACAATGGAATTGTGTTGGAGCAAAGTGTTACAGCAAAAGGTTCTCCGAATTCAAATGGCACAAAACTGTTTATTCTTCACGAAGGTACCAAAGTAAAAATTCAGTCTTTTAACGGAGTATGGGTGGAAGTAAAGTTGGCAAATGGTGATGTTGGTTGGATTCCACAGTCTGCTGTAGGTTTGTTTTAAACTTCTATTTCAAGGTTTACTTTTTCCCCATTTATGGCTATATTTAGGAGTAGTCTGCTAATATGGTAAAGAACTATCTACTTCTGTTTTTTGTGTACTCTACTTTGGTGTTTTCGCAAAACTCCAAACAGCAAAGTCCTTTATTCGATTATGGCATTGATACTAAAACTTGCAAATCTTTTTATCCCTCAAAGAAGATTATTTCATCACATGTAGATGATGTTAAACAATATTTAGCAACTATAATACCTTCAAATGGAAATTATTCTACAGAATTACGTTTGTCCAATATGGTGCAGAGTAAAACAGCAAAGCATTTTCTATTTGACCAGTATTTGAACAACACTAGAATATATAGAGCGCAAGTCAAAGTTTCTATCAATAATAACAATATTGTTCAATCGGTATTTGATAACTCATTTGTTTTTTCTTCTTTAGAGAAGAATTTTCCTTCCATTGCAACAACAAACACCTTTATTAGTAAACTACCTCCTCTTAAATACCTAACGCAGGAGAATGTCTATTTTTATAAGGAGCCACAACTTGTTGCTGCTATACGAATAGAGTATATTGATGTTTTGAACAACTCGTTTGAAATTATTTTGGATGAGAATAATACTATTTTGTATAAGAGAGATTTATGTTTGTACTATAAGCTGTCCACAACGTCTCAAGATTCTTTGGTTTCAGCATCTGTTTTTTTGCCGGATCCGCTAACCACAGCGGGTGTAACTTACGGTGGTGTTTATGTTGACAACAACGATAACGATACTGCGGCACTGAACAATCAAAGAGTTGTAATGCCTTTGAATGTGTATTACTCGGGCGATACTTTTTATTTGCGAAATCAGTATGCAAAAATTACTGAGTTTGATAATCCAGTTGTAGCACCTGCATTTGAAGTGTCAAATCCTTCTTTTAATTATACTAGAAAGCACAATGGATTTGAGGATGTGAATACACTCTTCCATATTAGTGAATTTCAAAAGCACATTCAAAATTTAGGCTTTACCAATTTGGTAAATTATTCAATTGAAGTCGATGCTCATGCTATGAATGGATCTGACAATTCTAAATTTTTGCCTGGGCCAACTAATAGATTATTTTTTGGAGAAGGAGGTGTAGATGATGCTGAAGATGCGGATGTAATTATACACGAATATGGACATGCAATTTCTCACAGTGCAGCTCCCAATACAGTAGGGGGCTCTGAGCGTATTGCGCTTGAAGAAGCTATTGGAGATTATTTTGCGTCTTCTTATTCACGTTTTTTGAACTCATTTAATTGGGACAACGTTTTTTCTTGGGATGGTCATAATGTTTTTTGGAGTGGAAGGCAATCTACTTCAAATAAAAAGTATCCGACAGATTTAATTTCTAATTTGTATGCAGATGCGGAAATTTGGTCATCCACATTGATGGAAATATGGGGAGATATTGGACGAAACAAAACAGATGAAATAGTATTAGAATCCATGTATGGTTACGCTTCTAACATGACTATGAGTGATGCTGCCAGATTGTGTATTCAAGCAGATAGCAATTTGAATGGAGGTCAAAATTTCGTAACACTTTGCAGTAGATTTTATGATAGAGGATTGCTCGTTCCTTGTGGCCCATCTTCTGTTCAATTAATAGATGCCGTTGGTGATTTTGTAAGCAGAGTTGATAATAATAATTTATACATTGATTTTGTGAAGTCTTTTTCAGGAAAAGTTTCTTTATATGATTTGTCTGGCAGAGTAATTGCTGAAGAAGATTTTCTAGAAACTAAAACTTCTGTGTTGTCTCTAAACAATGTTCCTAGCGGATTGTATTTTGTGGTGCTAAGTAATTCGGAAAAGATAAAGTCATTTAAGGCCGTGGTTGGATTTTAGTAAAACTAAATTCGATTTTACGTGCCGAATATTTTTGAAGACTAATGATTTTATTTTTTATCCAAGTCGTGTACAAAATACAAGTACATCGTCTATTTGAGTGTTAGTCGATTTCCAGCTATTGAAGTTGTAAACTAATTGATCTACTACTTTTTCAATTGGCAAAAACAAAGTTCCGTTTACATTGTCTTTGAATTTTGTAATCCCTAGCTTTTTTTGCTCAACTCCTCCAATTTGGTCTGCATAACCATCTGTAAACATAAAAAGCAAGGTTGGTTCTGTTATTTGAATAGTTTTTTTATCGTAATTTCTTTCCGGTTCTAATTCATTTCTAAGTGATAATCCGCCTACCGCATTTGTAGTGGATTTAAGCATGTTTACCCCTTTTTGATTTACTAAAATTATGTTTGACCTAGCCCCGGAATAATTTAATTCTTTAGTAGTGTGATTGTATGTACACAATGCCATATCCATACCATCTTGCGATTGTTGCGCGCCTTTGTCTTGTTGCAATATTTCGTAAATGTTTTTGTTCATGCCACTTAAAATTAAGTTTGGCTCCGTAATTTTGTTTTCAATTATGATTTTATTGAGTAGTGAGTTCCCAATCATACTCATAAGAGCTCCCGGAACACCATGTCCAGTACAATCTGCGATGGCTATAAAGGATATGTTTTTTTCGTGATGAAACCAGTAAAAATCACCACTCACTAGATCTTTTGGTTGAAAAAAAATAGCGGTTTCGGGCAAATATGTTTTTATGTAATTTATTCTCGGTAAGATAGATTGCTGTATGGTTTTGGCGTATGTAATACTATCAACTATTTTTTCTTTCGCAATTTCAATTACTTCTTTTTGATTTTCTACAATTTTTTTCTGGTTCTCAATAGTAATTTTTTTCTCTTCTAACGCGTTGTTACTTATTTTCTTTAAATGATACATATTGTAAACAATTGCAGCTATTATTAAGAATAAGAAAGATGCAATTAGTAAAAAATTACGCTCCGTTTCCGCATTGTTTTTAGTAAGCTCATTTAATAAACTTTCACGTTTTAGTATTTCAATTTCTGTTTGGCTTTTTGTTTCGAGCGCTTTGTTTTCGATGTCTTTTATTTTTTTTATTTGATCTAGTGTGGTTAGTGAATCTTTAATTTGTGTATAGATGCTTAGGTATTTATAAGCATTGGTAAAGTCTCCTTTTGTTTCATATAACTTGCGCATAGCTTGGTACAATTCGGGCGATTTCATAAAGTCAATTTCATTCGATAATTGCTCGGCTTCCAGTAAATAGCTTTCCGCTTTCCCGATTTCGTTTTGAGCAATAGCGCATAGTGCTAATCTTGTTTTCGAATCGATTATGCCTTTTTTGTCATTTAACGTTTGGTAAATTACAAGTGCTTGTTCCGCATATAGAATAGATGATTCGTAATTTTTGAAAAAACTATAATCGGCATCAGAAATATTAGATAGTAGTGCTGCTTTTATGGTTGAAGTGTCTTCTTTAGTATAAAGAGCAAGACCTTTTTTAAAATAGTCAATTGCATCTTCAACTTTGTTTTGAGCAACTAAAACGTTGCCAATGTTATTATAGCTGGCAGCAATATTTACATTGTTGTTGGTTTTAAAGGAAGATGCAAGTGCCTGTTTATAGTAGAAAGTAGCTTTCTCAAAATCTTTTAATACTTCGTGATAAATGCCTCCAAGGCTTAGGTAAACAGAGGATTTTAAATTATCATTATTTATTTCAGACGCAATTTTTTCTGCCTTGGTTAAACATTCAATTGCACGTATGTAATTACCTATTTCCGAAAAAATATCGCCACCTAAAATATTTGCCTTGCATACAGAAGCTAGATTTACATTATTCTTGCTTTGGTAGTAATTCAATCGTTCCCATTCAGAAAATGCTTTTTTATTATCGTCAAGTAAGTGATAAATAAATGTTTTTAAAAACAAGCCATTATTAATGCCCGACACATATCCTACTGCATTGGACAGCTGATATATAGTATCGGCTATTTGAAGTGCAGCATATGAATTTGTGCGCATTATCGACTTGCATTTTTCTGTAAGCGTTACAATTTGCAAGGTGTCGGTTGTGTTTTTCTCCAATTCGAATACAGATTCTTTGTCATCGTTAGATTGTGAAATAAGCTGGTTCGATAGAAGAAACAAAATAAGCCCCAAGTATTTAAAAATGGAATAAATAGGGGTGTTTTTTTTAGTCATATTAATTAATCCCATTCATTTTATCTTTTAAGTACTTGGCTGTATAAGATATTTTATTTTTTATCAACTCTTCCGGTGTGCCTTCAAAAATAATATTTCCACCTTTGTCGCCACCTTCCGGACCTAAGTCTATTATCCAGTCGGCACATTTAATAATATCCATATTGTGTTCAATAACTAGTATGGAATGGCCTTGATCAATCAAGGCATTGAACGAATACAATAATTTTTTTATATCATGAAAATGCAATCCGGTAGTTGGCTCATCAAAAACAAATAGAGTAGGAGATGTAGTGCTTTGACCCATTCCTAAGAAGGAGGCAAGCTTAATACGTTGCGCTTCTCCACCGCTCAGGGTGCTTGATGCTTGTCCTAAATGTACATACCCCAAGCCTACATCTTGCAATGGCTTTATTTTTGATATAATCCTTTTGTCTGTATTGTTTTTCTCATTTGCAGTAGAGAAAAAATCTATTGCTTCATCGATTGTAAGTTCTAATATATCTGCAATGTTTTTTTCTTTATATTTTATTTCTAAAACATCTTGCTTAAACCTTTTACCGTTACAGTCTTCGCAGGTTAAATGAATGTCTGCCATAAATTGCATGGCTATTTCTACTTCTCCTTCGCCTTCACAGGTTTCGCATCTACCACCATCCACATTAAACGAAAAGTGGGATGGCTTATATCCTCGCATTTTAGCCAAAGGTTGCTCTGCAAATAAGGCACGTATTTCATCATATGCTTTTACATATGTTACTGGATTGGAGCGAGATGATTTTCCAATTGGATTTTGATCTATAAATTCAATTGTAGATATGCTGTTTATGTCGCCTTTAATATTATCAAAAGTGCCGGATAGATCATTGTAGCCACCAAATAATTTTTTTACAGCAGGATATAAAACTTTTTTAATAAGCGATGATTTACCAGAACCACTTACTCCTGTTACTACAACAAAAGATTGTAAAGGAAATTTAACATTTAAATTTTTTAAATTATTTTCCCTTGCTCCAAGTATCTCAATGTATTTTGAAGCTTTTCTGCGTGTAGATGGGATATCAATTTTTTCTTTTCCTGTTAAGTATGCGGCTGTTAGGCTTTTTTCCGCAGTTAAAATATCGTTGTGGTCTCCCGCAAAAACAACTTCTCCACCAAGTGTGCCTGCTAATGGTCCCATGTCAATTAATACATCCGATGCGCGTATTATTTCTTCGTCATGTTCAACCACAATAACAGTATTGCCAATATTCTTTAGCGATTTTAAAACGCCAATTAGTCTTTCTGTATCGCGAGAGTGCAGCCCAATGCTAGGTTCATCTAATATATACATAGAGCCAACTAGGCTGCTGCCAAGCGATGTAGCTAAATTAATACGTTGTGATTCTCCTCCAGATAAGGTGTTTGATAGTCTATTTAACGTTAAATATCCGAGACCAACATCTACTAAAAATTGTAGTCTATTGGTTATTTCTACTACAATTCGTTTCGCTATCTGCTTCTCAGTTTCATTTAGTTTAATGTGTTTAAAAAATAGCAGATTTTCTTCTGCAGGTTGTAATATTAATTCACTAATTGATTTGCCTGATACCTTGACGTACGAAGCATCTTTTCGCAATCTTGTTCCTTGGCATTCCGGGCAAATTGTCTTGCCTCGGTAGCGCGATAACATTACTCTATACTGTATTTTGTAGGCTTGTTCCTCTAGATGTTTAAAGAATTTGTTTAGCCCACCAAAATACTCATTGCCACTCCACAAAAGTTTTTTATTTTTTTCTGATAGCTCTATTATGGGCTTATGCACCGGAAAGTCAAACTTGTGAGCTACTTTAAGTAATTCATTTTTCCATTCGCTCATTCGCTCGCCTCTCCAGCAAACTATGGCATCTTCATACACCGATAAATTTTTATTCGGAATTACTAAATTTTCATCAATGCCTATCACACTGCCAAATCCTTCGCAGTGTTTGCAAGCGCCAATTGGATTGTTAAAGCTGAAAAAATGCACATTCGGCTCTTCGAATGTAATGCCATCCAATTCAAATTTGTTCGAAAATATTTTTAGTTTATTTTTTTTCTCATCTAAATATTCGATAGTGCATTCTCCTTCTCCTTCAAAAAATGCTGTCTGAACAGAATCTGCAATTCTATTCATCAAATCGTCATCATCTTTACTTAGCACTATTCGGTCGATAATTAGATATAAGGAATCAGATGCGGAAATTTTTGCCTGCACTAATTCATCCAAACGTTTGGTTTCGTCATTAATTTTAATTCTAGAAAAGCCCTGTTGCAACAATAGTTGTAGTTGCTCTGCACTGTTTTTATTCTTTGCAATGCTTATTTTTGATAGTATTTGAATTTTAGCGTTATCCGGTTTCGAAATAATTTCATCAACTACATCTTGCACAGTATGCCGTTTCACAATATTTCCCGATACAGGACTGTATGTTTTTCCAACTCGGGCAAAAAGTAATTTTAGGTAATCATATATTTCGGTTGTTGTTCCTACGGTCGATCTTGGATTGCGTGTAGTAACTTTTTGTTCAATAGCTATTGCCGGAGAAATTCCTTTAATATAATCTACCGCAGGTTTTTCTATCCTTCCTAAAAATTGACGAGCATATGCCGATAAACTTTCTACATATCTCCGTTGCCCTTCTGCATATAACGTATCAAAAGCCAATGACGATTTCCCGGAACCCGATACGCCTGTAATTACAACAAACTTATTTCTTGGAATAGTAACATCAACATTTTTTAAATTATGAACCCGTGCGCCTTTGATGAAAATATTTTTTTTCTCATCGGTTTTCTCCAAGTTTTTACTGATTGTCAGTGGCTTATTTCCCATAGAACACAAAATTAGTTACAAATTATTGCCTTTTCTAAAAAAATAGTGTATGTTTGATAAAATTGATTGTAACTATTTGTAGGTTACAACGTCTTACAACTAAAAAATACTATCTATAGAATAAACTGTTACTCTTTTAACTTAATTACACAACTAATTAAAAAAGGAGGAAACATGTCTACTGCAAAACAGTTTATTTCTGACGAGAAATTAATCAATTTATATTTAACGGGAAGTGAAGAAGCACTCGAGTCTTTAATTGTTCGTCATCAGAAAAAAATTTATAGCTATATCTATACTCATGTTAATTCAAGAGAATTGGCTGAGGATATTTTTCAAGACACTTTTTTTAAGATAATAAACACCCTAAAGCGTGGACAATACAACGAAGAGGGAAAGTTTATTAATTGGAGTATGCGTATCGCACATAATTTGATAATTGATTTTTACCGAAAAGATAAAAAGCTGCCAACTGTTTCCGGAGCAGTAAATGAAGATGGAGAAGAGGTGGATATTTTTAATACTATAAAAGTGTACGATGAAAGTATTGAAGATAAAGTGCTAAGAAAGCAAACTCAGAAAGGACTCCGCACGCTTATTAGTCAGTTGCCCGATGAGCAGCGAGAGGTGCTCATGATGCGCCATAGTTACGATATGAGCTTCAAGGAAATTGCAGAAACTACCAATGTAAGTATAAATACAGCTTTGGGGCGTATGCGCTATGCACTGTTGAATCTGAAAAAGATGTTGGAAGAAAGTAATATTTGTGTAGAGGCGTAAGGAGAAAAAATTTATAGTATCCCCTAAAAATATATTCGCAAATTATTTCCTGTTTTAGTACATTAGTAAGTGCAACATGTACTTTTTAACGTTGCATTTACTTTTAATCTATGCGTAAAATTTTAGTTGCCAATAGAGGCGAAATTGCATTGCGAGTAATGCGCTCTTGCAAAGAAATGGGCATTTCTACAGTTGCAATATTTTCCGAAGCAGATAGAAATGCACCTTTTGTAAGGTATGCTGATGAAGCCGTTTGTATTGGTCCTCCGGCTTCTTCTCAATCTTATTTGAATATGGATAAGATTATAAAAGTAGCTAAGGAGTTGAGCGTAGAAGGTATTCATCCCGGTTATGGTTTTTTATCTGAAAATGCCGAGTTTGCGCAAAAGGTAAAAGATGCAGGCATTGTATTTATTGGACCATCTCCTTACTCAATGGATATGATGGGCGATAAACTTTCTGCAAAGAATGCTGCCAAGAAATATAAAATACCCTTAGTTCCTGGTACCGAAGAGGCTATAACAGATGTAAATGCCGCAAAGAAAATTGCAACGTCTATAGGATTTCCAATATTGATTAAAGCAAGTGCCGGTGGTGGTGGTAAAGGGATGCGCATTGTAGATAATGTAGAGATGTTTGAAGAGCAAATGAAGTTGGCTGTAAGTGAAGCTACATCTGCTTTTGGAGATGGTTCTGTTTTTATCGAGAAATATGTAGCAGGCCCTCGTCATATCGAAATTCAGGTATTGGGCGATAGCCACGGAAATGTAGTTTATTTGTTTGAGCGCGAATGTTCTGTTCAGCGCAGACATCAAAAAGTGGTGGAGGAAGCTCCTTCATCTGTATTAAACCCTGAATTGCGCAGGCAAATGGGTGAGTGTGCTGTTGCTGTTGCCAAAGCTTGTAATTACGAAGGAGCTGGTACGGTAGAGTTTTTACTGGATGAAAATAAAAATTTTTATTTTTTAGAAATGAATACTCGGTTACAGGTAGAGCACCCGGTAACAGAGATGATAACCGGAGTAGATTTGGTAAAGGAGCAAATTAGAGTTGCTCGAGGCGAAAAGCTTTCGTTTACCCAAGAAGATTTGAAAATAAATGGTCATGCCATTGAAGTGCGTGTATATGCTGAAGATCCGGCTAATAATTTTTTACCTGATATCGGGAAATTGGCAACCTACAGAATTCCTAAAGGGCCGGGGATTCGCGTAGATGATGGATTTGAAGAGGGGATGGATATCTCAATTTATTACGACCCCATGATTGCAAAATTAGTGTGTCATGCAGGAACTCGCAAGGAAGCTATTGATAGAACTATTCGAGCTATTGATGATTATGAAATAACAGGTGTAGAAACAACACTCGATTTTTGCCGATTCGTATTGAATCATGAGGCATTTATATCCGGAAATTTCGATACTCATTTTGTGAAAAAATATTTCGACCCGCAAAATTTTAAGAAGAAGAATATTGCAATTAATGAGTTGGCAGCCGCATTGTCTGTGTTTTTGTATGCTGACAGTCAGTTGGTTAACGCAGGTGGGGCAGTTGCAGCAACACCCAAAAAAGTTTCGAAATGGAAGCAAAATCGGTAACTTTTTTTAAATTGTTGCGTTTAATGTGTTAGGATTGGCACATATTTTGCCATTTAAGTAGTTAATGAAATATATTCTGTCCTTTGTTTGTTTATTCTTTGTCGGTTTTCTATCGGCACAGGAAACTAATGCTTTAAAGGGGATTCCTGTTAGAGCCGTTATTGTTGACGGAGATACCATGCCATACATAAGCTTGAACGAAGTTAGAATTGTTGGAGATAGAATATTTAAGAATAAAAAACAACAAGAAATTTATTGGAAGCTAAAACGCGATGTTAAAAAGGTATATCCGTATGCAATTATGGCGGAAGCTAAGCTAAAGGAGTACAATGCAAAGTTGGCTACCATGAAAAATGAAATAGAGCGCAAGCGTTACATGAAAACTGCCGAAGAAGAGCTAAAACAGCAGTTTGCAGCCGACCTTAAAAAACTTACCGTAACGCAAGGGAAAATTTTAATAAAACTAATTGATCGTCAAACGGGAGAAACATCGTATGAGCTTGTAAAAGATTTGCGAGGTTCTTTTTCTGCATTTATGTGGCAATCCCTTGCATCGTTGTTTGGTTCTTCCTTAAAGTCGGAATACGACCCCAAAGGGAAAGACAAAATGATAGAGGATGTTATTTATCTAATTGAGAGTGGCGAGATATAATTTTTTTTCAAATTAAAGTATAATTAGGTAGTATTAGTTTTTGAAAAACTAATGGCCTGCTTTCTTAATTGGCGATAAAGTACAACATCGAAGTCGCTACTATCAATCTTTCGTACAAGTTTATTTTGAAGTGCTCCGAACAAGCCAACTGTTGGAATTCGCTCAAAAAACAACAGCAATATGTGCTTACGAAAACTTTGGACACTTTTTATAATTGGGCTTATGCGCCTTGTTGTTTTTCCTGCTAAATAATTTGGTCAATTTTTTTTCAGTTTTTGATTTTTTGTTTTTTTCTGGAGTAGTTGGAGCATCAATCTTTGCACTATTTTCTGGACTAATTGTTTCTTCTTTTTGAATAGCAGGTTGTACAGAAGTATTTATGGAAGTTTCTTCTTTTTCTAAAACAGGTTCTACTAATTTTTCCGATTTCTTATCTTCTCGTTTTGATACATCTTGTTTAACGCCTTCAAACTGGATAGTTTCTTTGGTTGTTTCGTTTTTAGTATATCGTTTTCGAGTATAAAAAGTAGAGTTTTCTGTGGTGGGTTTTTCGTTACTATTTTTTTCTTCGTTTTTTACAATCTTGGTATCGGTTGGCTTAGCCGTTTCCTTTTTTTTGCCTTGATTGTTTCTCAAATATTCCAAGTAATCTGCTTTGCTCGATTTTTTCTTCGTATTCCAAGTTGGGCAATCTGTTGATGAAGATTGTTTGGCAGGCTCTTTTGTTGTGTTTGTTTGCGCAACTACGCTAAAAAACAGACAAGTGTGCAGTATAATTGATAATTGTATGGGGGATTTAGGTAGCATAGTAAGTAAGCTAACGCAATAAGTGTGCGGTTTAGTATGGTAGGATTTAGTATAAAAGAAAAACCCACGCATTTGCGTGGGTTTTTCTTTTATTGGATGTAAATTCTATTTTACAGATTCTACAATTGCTTTAAAAGCATCCGGATTGTTTAGCGCTAAATCAGCTAAAACCTTTCTGTTTATATCAATATTTTTAGTGTGAATTTTACCCATAAACTCAGAATAAGACATTCCGAATTCTCTTACACCAGCATTAATACGTTGAATCCAAAGTGCTCTAAAATTACGTTTTTTGGTTTTTCTATCGCGATAAGCATATGTTAAACCTTTTTCACGAACGTTTTTTGCAATTGTCCAAACGTTTTTACGTGAACCCCAATACCCTTTTGTTTGTTTTAGTACCTTTTTGCGTCTTGCTCTTGATGCAACCGCGTTTACCGATCTTGGCATAACTTTTTGTTTTTTGACAAGCAGCGCTTATTTCTAAGACTTATTGAGCTGATTGTCGGGTTTATAATTAATTTATTGAAATTTACATTCCTAGCATGTCCATTACTCTGTTCATGTCAGATACATGCACTAATCCATCTTTCGTTAATTTTCTTTTTCTTTTAGTATCTTTTTTGGTCAAAATATGTCTTTTGAATGCTTGCTTTCTTTTAATTTTTCCAGAGCCGGTTACTTTAAACCTTTTTTTTGCGCTGGAATTGGTCTTCATCTTAGGCATTTGTATAAAAATTATATTGTTTCTAATTTATTTTATTTTACTTCTTCTTAGGTGTTATCAGCATAAACATCCTTTTACCTTCTAATGCTGGAAGTTTTTCTGGTTTCCCGTACTCATCCAACTCTTGTGCAAAACGTAACAATAAAATTTCGCCTTGCTCTTTAAACATTATCGTTCTTCCTCTAAACATTACAAAAGCTTTTACTTTCGAGCCTTCTTGTAAAAATTTGATAGCATGATTCTTTTTAAAATTGAAATCGTGCTCATCTGTATGCGGTCCAAAGCGAATCTCTTTTACAACAACCTTTGCAGCTTTAGCTTTTAACTCTTTTTGCTTCTTTTTTTGTTCGTATAAAAATTTCTTATAATCAATTACCTTACATACGGGAGGAACCGCAGTTCCTGAAATTTCTACTAAATCTAAACCTGCATCTTGAGCAATTTTTAACGCTTGCTCAATTGGATAAACTCCAGGTTCTATGCCTTCTCCTACTACGCGAACAGTTTTTGCTCGAATAAGCTCATTTATTTGATGAGCTGCCTCTTTTTTAGGGCCTCTGTAAGGATTAAATCCTCCTCTTGGTTGAAATGGTCTTGGTCCTCCTCCCGGTTTTGGACCATTAAATTGTGTTGCTATGGTAACCTCCTATATTTAGTTTAATACTTTATTTTCTTCTTGTTTGAAAAAACTAACAAAATTTTCTAACGACATGGTTCCTAAATCCTTACCTCCATGAAGCCTAACAGCCACTTCGTTGTTAGTTTCTTCCTTCTCTCCTATAACCAACATCATTGGAATTTTCTTTATTTCCGACTCTCTAATTTTCTTTCCAATTTTTTCAGAACGATCATCAAATAGGGCGCGAATATCGGAATTTTTTAGATAATTTAAAACTTTTTCGCCATAATTATTAAATTTATCACTTATCGGAAGTATTGAAAGTTGGTCCGGTGTTAGCCATAACGGAAAATTTCCGGCACAATGCTCTATCAAAACTGCCACAAATCGTTCTAACGAGCCAAATGGAGCTCTGTGAATCATTACAGGGCGGTGTTTTTGGTTGTCGCTACCTGTATATTCCAATTCAAAGCATTCAGGTAAGTTATAATCTACTTGTATTGTTCCCAATTGCCATTTTCTTCCGAGCGCATCTTTAACCATAAAATCCAATTTTGGGCCATAGAATGCAGCTTCTCCTAATTCAACAACTGTTTTAAGTCCTTTTTCGGCAGCAGATTCAATGATGGCTTGCTCTGCCAATTTCCAATTTTCGTCTGAACCAATGTATTTAGTTTTGTTTTCAGGGTCGCGCAATGAGATTTGGGCTGTATAATCTGTAAAATCCAGTGCTTTAAACACATAAAGCACTAAATCAATTACTTTGCAAAACTCTTCTTTTACTTGATCCGGACGGCAAAATAAGTGGGCATCATCTTGTGTAAAGCCTCTTACGCGGGTTAATCCGTGTAATTCCCCCGCCATTTCGTATCTATAAACAGTGCCAAACTCGGAATAGCGTACCGGTAAGTCTTTGTATGATTTTGGAGATGATTTGTAAATTTCGCAATGATGCGGACAGTTCATCGGTTTTAAGAAAAATTGCTCCCCTTCGTGTGGAGTATTAATCGGTTGAAAGGAGTCTTTTCCGTATTTTTCGTAATGCCCTGATGTTATATATAGATTTTTATTCCCAATATGAGGTGTAATTACCGGAAGATATCCTGATTTAACTTGTGCTTTTTGAAGAAACTGCACTAATTTTTCTCTCAACATTGCCCCTTTGGGAAGCCACATCGGAAGACCCATTCCAACTTTTTCAGAAAAAGTAAATAATTCTAACTCTTTTCCAAGTTTTCTGTGGTCGCGTTTTTTTGCTTCTTCGAGCAATAAAAGATAATCGGTTAATTCTTTTTGTTTAGTAAAAGTAACACCGTATATCCTGGTTAGTTGTTTGTTCTTTTCATCGCCTTTCCAGTATGCACCAGCCAAATTCATTAGTTTCACAGCTTTTATAAAGCTGGTGTTTGGAATGTGAGGGCCACGGCATAAATCAACAAAATTACCTTGTTGGTAAAATGTAATGGTACCGTCTTCTAAATCCTTTAATAAATCTAATTTATACTCGTCTCCTTTTTCTGTAAAGTAAGCTATTGCATCTTTTTTAGAAACTTCTTTGCGAACATAGTTGTTTTTTTGTTGAGCTAATTGAAGCATTTTATCTTCAATTTTTTTGAAATCATCCGATGATAAAATTTGAGAGCCCAAATCTACATCGTAATAAAATCCGGTTTCTATGGCGGGTCCAATTCCAAATTTAACATTGGGATACAATGCCTCTAAAGCTTCTGCCATAAGGTGGGCAGAGGAATGCCATAAGGTAGATTTACCGTCTGGATCATCCCAGGTAATTAGTTTTAGATTGCAATCTGTATCTATGGATCGACTAGCATCCCAAATGTCGTTATTTACTTTAGCTGCAAGCACATTGCGAGCCAACCCTTCACTAATGCTCGATGCTATTTGCATGGCACTCGTTCCTTTTGGGTATTGCCTTACAGAGCCATCCGGCAAGGTAACACTAATTGTACTTTCCATAAATTTTTAAGCTGTTACTCGTCATCGCCATAACCAACGGCCGATTTTTCATCAAATCCTATAAGCATTATCACACATTCTTTTCTTGGAGCAGATGTTCCTTCCGGAATATCGTACTCAATATAGTATGTTGTTGTTTTTGCAGGTGCTACAACCCATTCCGCTTTATTAATGCTTTCGTTGCTATACACTTTGGTTCTGTTTGGTTTGGTTTTTCCTTTGTCGTAAATGTTAATACTTACATTTTCAGGAAAGCCGGATGTGCAAAAAATCAATTTGTATTTTTGTTTTCCGAATGCAGTAAATTCTATTTCTTGTTTCTTCGCTTTTTTTCCAATAGTAATTTCGCTTTCTGCAAAACCATCGTAATAATAAGGTTTCATTGCACCACGGCAACTTTTTGCTATTTGTTTTGCCTTACATTGTGCATTTGTATGTACGTTGAATACAAATACTAAAATAGTAGTAAGTAAAAGAGCAGAGATTATTTTTTTCATTTTGTATGAATATTATTTTGAAGTGTAAATTATAATTACCCGTTTATAAATTTGGTTCTAACCTCAATAATTTGTTTAGAAACCAACATTGCTTCCGCTTCAGTTAATACAATGGCTGGTGCGTCTTCGCTATCGTTAGCTTGTGCTTTTTTTACACTTTCTAAACCTGCATAGGTATCTTTAATTAACGACAAATCAGTTACAATAGAAGTGATTGTGTTGTCTTTTGCTTCATATGATTTTAACACATGAATAATGTTTGTTAATATAGTCATTTGCTCAACAATACGTGCAGTAATTTTAGCATCTTTATTTTTTTCGTATACTTTTGAGCCTATGTACATGCTTTCTGTCCAAGCGCCTGCAAATACAATAGCCGAAACATGTTCGCGTTCGTTATCCTCTAAATACATATCTGTTTCCATTTGCAATTCGGCAATAATAGAAGCAAGCGAATCTTCGTTAGAAACATTTTTTTCAAAACGTTTAAATAGATTATTTGTTTCGAAAATGCTGCCCATGCCCATTTGATCTGCCAATTGGCGAGAAGCTTTCAAATAATCAATAGTGGCTTGATTTTGCTTGTTTAATGCAGCATATGCCATATCTGCACTATATACACCTAGGTTGATTGATTTGCTTGTGTTTGATGAGTATTTAGAAATATTTGATGTCGGGTTTGTTAATCCTTCAAAATATTTCAATCCTGATTTTTTAAAAATAGATGCAATTTGAAGCGGAGATGGCAATGGATAGGTTGGTGCTTCTGATTCTACTTCCGCTTGTACTTCGGTAGAGTCTGTTGTTGGAGCAGTATCTGGAGATTCTTTAGGTTCACCACCACCACAGGAGTAAATTGTAAGTACACTTGCAACTAATGCAGTTCTAATCGAAATAGATTTTATGTTCATAGCTTTTTTATGTTAATACCCACTAATCTAGAAAAAAATAGATATAAATGAAAAGTAATACATATATATTTTACTATTTCCTAAAAAAAAATTAAGTTTAAAGAAACACCAGAATATGACACCAAAAATTAGAACCCTTGTTGTAGATGATGAGTTTAATGCAAGAAGCAATCTTAAAATGATGCTTGAAGAATTTTGTCCGGAAATTGAGGTTGTCGGAATTGCGGAGTCGGCAGATAAAGCTAAGGCCTTGGTGGATGAAACAAAACCTGAATTAGTTTTTCTAGATATAAAAATGCCCGGAGAGGATGGGTTTATGTTTTTAAGTTCTCTCGCAAAACGTGATTTTGATGTTGTTTTTACCACAGCGCACAATCAATTTGCATTAAAAGCATTTAAAGCAAATGCAATTGATTATTTGGAAAAGCCTATCGATATTGAAGAATTGCGAAATTCCGTAGCCAAAGTGGTAAAGTCTAAATCGGTAGCTAAGCCACAACCTGTGGGCGATGTAGCTGCTAATGAAGATGATGTGCAGGAAGTACCTACCAACTCAATTCAAAAAATGTTGGATAGTTTAGTTACATCTGGAACTCCTGGAAGTATTGCTATTCCTACAAGTGATGGTTTTGTGGTGGCACGTAATGAGGAAATAATTTTTTTAGAAGCTGATGAAAATTACACAACTATTTATCTAACCAATAAACGTAAGTATTTGAGCTGCGGTAGTATTAAACGCTTCGAAGATATTTTGGATAAACGTTTGTTTTTTAGAACACATCGTTCGTTTATTGTTAATATAGCTCATCATTTGAAGGAGTTTAGCCGAAAGGAGGGGAATATTCTATTTTTATCAGACGAATTTCAAGTACCAGTTGCGCGAAGGATTTTACCTGATTTTTTAAGTAGAATGAATACTATTTAATTTCCATATTTTCTATTTTATGCTGGGTGATAAGTTGTCGGACAAGGCGTTGATTATTCTTAGAGGCTTGCCTGGTAGCGGGAAATCGACATTAGCAAATGTGTTAAGCGAAAATGGCAAATATCCAATTGCATCAATAGATGATTTTTTTACCGATTCGGAAACTGGAAATTATCATTTTGAATTTGATAAAAATTACTTGGCATACAAGCAATGTGAACTTCGTGTGAAGGAAAGTATGCAACTGCAGCACTCCAAAATCATTGTACACAATACTTTTACATTGGAATGGGAAATGGAGCCATACTTTAAATTAGCAATGGAATTTAATTATTCGTTATTTGTTGTTACCGTTGAAAATAGGCACAATGGAAAAAATATTCATGGAATAGGAGAGGAACAACTTCAAAAAATGGCTGCTAAATACCACGTTTGTTTACTTCCTAGTGTTTAAAGCCTTTTTAGGGCTATTGACTAATTTCCATAAAATGTTATATTTGTTACACACCCACATTAATATATGTCGACTATAAAATATACGAAACAAGAGTTATTGGATATTTACAATCTTCCATTACTTGATTTAGTTTTTAAAGCAGCTTCAGTACATCGTGCAAATCATGATGCAAATGAAGTTCAGGTAAGTTCGTTACTTTCTGTTAAAACCGGAGGATGTCCGGAAGATTGCGGCTATTGCCCTCAAGCAGCTAGATACCACACCGATGTTAATGTGCATAAGCTGATGAGTGTGGAGCAGGTTTCTTCTGCCGCGAAAAAAGCTAAAGAAGCTGGTGCCTCTAGATTGTGCATGGGCGCTGCATGGCGTGAAGTGCGAGATAACAGAGATTTTGATAATGTGTTAGAAATGGTAAAAGCGGTAAACTCGCTAGAGATGGAGGTTTGTTGCACCTTGGGCATGTTAAACGAATCTCAAGCTCAAAAGCTTGCTGACGCTGGATTATATGCTTACAATCATAATATAGATACATCTAAAGAATATTATACAAATATAATTTCAACACGTACTTACGAAGACAGATTGGGTACAATCAATAATGTGCGTAAAGCCGGAGTTACTGTATGTTCCGGAGGTATTATTGGCATGGGAGAGTCTGTAGAAGACAGAATTGACATGCTTTTGACACTAACATCATTAAGTCCTCAGCCGGAGTCGGTTCCTATTAATGCGTTGGTTCCTGTAGAAGGCACTCCACTTGAGAAACAACCGTTGGTCCCAATTTGGGAAATGGTGCGTATGGTGGCCACAACTCGTATTGCTATGCCTAAAACAGCTGTAAGGCTATCTGCAGGGCGCACCCAAATGAGTTTGGAGGGGCAAGCATTGTGCTTTTTAGCCGGAGCTAATTCTATTTTTGCCGGAGATAAATTACTTACAACTCCTAATCCTAATTTTAACGAGGATATGGAAATGTTTTCAATACTTGGATTAAAACCCAAAGCTGCATTTAAGGATGCAAAGCAAAAGGTTTCCGTTGAACAACTCTAAAATTTTTAATTTGAAAAAAGTACTATTTTCGGCTCTAGCAATCTTGTTTTGTTTGCCTGTATTATTTTCGCAAGAAGAAGGTGCAGGAAGTTTTAGAAAGCAGAAAAAATATTTTGTTGCTGCAAGTTATGGTTTTGGTACAGCTCGTTGGTATTCAACTCTTACGAATGCCGTAATTTATGATAAGAGTGGAAATGTAATTCGCTCAGGTGAAATTCAGTTTACAGCAAAGAATCCAACGAAATTTTACAACTACGAAGCGTCTTTTCCTGTAATGAAAGTAAGAATGGGATTGGGAATTAGTTTTGAAGAATTTTATATCGACCAATTAGCACTTAGTTCTACTCCTACTGCGGCCGAATCTAATTTGATTTTTGACGAAAGTTTTAGATTTGATAAAATCTATTTTACATTGGAAGTCCCCTTTAAATTTGATTCAGATAAGCTGTATTCATTTAGTGCTACATCTCGTTTAGGTTATTTTAATTATAACGGCATAGAGCGATTTAACTTTTTTGGAGAAGAACCAATGGCTCGTTCTTTTCTTTTAAACTTAGGGCTTTTGGCAGACTATAAGGTGCTGCCTCACGTATATTTGTTTGTTAATCCATGTGTGGAGTTTAAATATTTTAAAAATAACAAAGACGAAACCCCAAGTACTATTAATCACAATATTGTATCCTATAATATTGTTTCAGGCATTAGAATTGATGTGTCAAAAGAATAAGTAATGGTGTGGATTTAATTGACTTTTCTGCCAACAAATCATTTCAAGCTAAGCTTTTAAAAAGACAATCGGAAAATGCTTTGCGAAAGTTATCTATATCTAAAGAAATTATAGATTTTACATCAAATGACTATTTAGGTTTTGCACGCAATAAAGTAATTTCTAATTCAGCCTTTGAGTTTTATAATACATCTACAGAGCTTACAATAAACGGCTCCGGAGGTTCTCGTTTATTGTCGGGTAATTCGGAGTTTTGCGAGCAGCTGGAGCTTGAAATCGCAGCATATCATCATGCCGAAGCTGCACTTATCTACAATTCTGGCTACGATGCTAATTTGGGGTTGCTGTCTTGCATTGCCGGGAAAGACGACACAATTATTTACGATGAGTTAGTTCATGCATCCATTAGAGATGGACTTCGTTTGAGTTTAGCAAAATCGTTTGCCTTTAAGCACAATGATTTGGATAGTTTACAAGACAAACTTCAAAGATCAAAAGGACATGTTTTTGTTGTAGTTGAATCTGTTTACTCTATGGATGGAGATGTTGCTCCGTTGAAGGAAATTGCTTTGTTGTGTGAGCAAGTTGGTGCTAATTTACTTGTTGATGAAGCGCATGCTACCGGCATCATTGGAGAGAATGGAGAAGGTTTGGTGGTGGCATTAGGTATAGAGAAAAAAGTAATTGCTCGGGTACACACTTTTGGAAAAGCCTTAGGCGCCCATGGAGCATGTGTAGTGGGAAGTGAATTGCTGAAAAAATATTTGATTAATTTTTCAAGGTCTTTTATTTACACTACCGCGTTGCCATTGCACAGTTTGTGTACCATAATAGCAGCGTATCATTATTTGAAAGCTCATAATTCAGAGCGTTCCAAATTATATGAAAACATAAATTTATTTAATGCTCTTCTAGATAAATTACCAACAAGTAATTTCACTAAAAATACAACTCCAATAAAGATTATTCATATTCCCGGAAATAACCAAGTAAAGCAGTTTGCAAAAGCTTTGCAAGAGAACGGATTTGCTATAAAGCCCGTTTTGAGCCCAACCGTAGCATTAGGAAAGGAGCGTTTACGAATATGTTTGCACAGTTTTAATACTGCAAATGAAATTGAAAAATTAGCTAATCAACTTACATCGTATTTATTGAAATAGTATGTCGAGACGAATTTTTATAACAGGAATTGGAACAGATGTTGGTAAAACAATTGTTTCGGCCATTGTGACGGAGGCTCTCCATGCAGATTATTGGAAGCCAATACAGTCGGGCGATATAGAGGGCAAAGATAGTGATGTAGTGCGAGGATTGTTGAGCAATAGTAACAGCATTATTCATCCCGAGTATATTTCTTTAAAGGCTTTCATGTCTCCACATGCAGCGGCTGCATTAGAAAAAAAAGAAATTAAAATTAGTGATATCGTGACTCCCAAAACATCAAATACTCTTGTAGTTGAGGGAGCTGGCGGGCTTATGGTTCCTATTAATGATACAGAATTAGTAGTTGATCTAATTTCGTATTTGCAAGCCGATGTTATTTTGGTGTCGAGTATTTATTTGGGAAGCATTAATCATACATTGCTTTCACACGAGCTGCTTAAACAAAGGAATTGTAATGTGTTAGGCATTGTATTCAATGGTCCTGAAAATAAATTTTCTGAAGAGGTCATTCTGAATCACACAAAATACAAGTGCTTGGGGCGAATTAAGAAGGAAACTAAATTTACGAAAGAGTTAGTAGCTCAGTATGCAGCGCAACTAGAGAAGGAACTGATTTAAATATATTATCAATGAATTTAGCAGAAAGAGATGCTGCTGTTATTTGGCATCCATATACAAATCATTTTATTTATCCACTTGCTTTGCCAATTGTAAAGGCAGAGGGTGTTTATTTGTATGACGATAAAGGGCGTAAAATAATTGATGCCATAAGCTCCTGGTGGGTCAATATTCATGGGCATTCACATCCATATATCGCAGAAAAAGTGCATGAGCAGCTTTTGAATTTAGAGCATGTAATATTTGCCGGATTTACTCATCTTCCTGCGATTGAGTTAGCAGAGAGATTGTTGAAGATTTTGCCTGGTGGACACTCAAAAATTTTTTATTCAGACAACGGATCTACCGCGGTGGAAGTAGCCTTGAAAATGGCCCTACAATATTGGTATAATAAAAACGAACCCAGAAAAAAAATAATTGCATTCAGTAATTCTTATCATGGAGACACATTTGGTGTAATGTCACTTGGTTCTCGCGGGGCCTTTTCTAAGCCTTTTGAGGAATTATTGTTTGATGTAATACATATACCTGTTCCAACTAAAGAAAATAAAAAAGAAATACTTCTTACTTTTAATAGAATTATAGCAGAGAATAAACATGAAATAGCGGCCTTCGTTTTTGAGCCATTGGTGTTGGGTGCAGGAGGTATGGTAATCTATGATGCCGAAGAATTAAATGAACTGATTTTACTGTGTAAGGAGAACGGTATAGTTACCATTGCAGATGAAGTGATGACAGGTTTTGGTCGATTAGGAAAAATGTTTGCAACAAACTATTTGAAAAGCGAAGTGGATATAATTTGTTTGTCAAAAGGAATAACAGGAGGTACGATGGCTTTAGGAGTTACTTCTTGCAAAGAGTTTTTGTATCAAGAGTTTAAAATAAATGATAGATATAAAACATTTTTTCACGGGCACTCTTTTACTGCCAATCCAATTGCTTGCGCAGCTTCGCTTGCCAGTCTTGATTTGTTTGAGCAGAACAATGTATTCGAAAAAATTAAAATGATTGAACAAAATCATCAGCAATTTGTCATAGATATTTCGAATTATGCGAATGTGCTCAACCCTAGAAGTATTGGTACAATTGCCGCATTCGAAATAGCCGGAAAAGGGAAGGATTCTTATTTTAATGAAATACGAGATAAGGCATATTTTTATTTTTTAAAAAAAGGCATACTGTTGAGACCTATGGGGAATACGATTTACATTTTACCTCCGTATTGTATTACAGAGGCAGAACTTAAATTTATTTATTCTACAATAATTGATTTTTTAACTACCGATGTTTAAAACCAAGAAGGACATAGTTTACCTTATACTTGCAGGTATATTTATTACAAATGCGGTAGTTGCAGAACTAATTGGTGCAAAGCTTATACAAATAGGTCCATTTACAATGAGTATTGGTATTATACCATGGCCCGTAGTTTTTTTAACAACAGATTTGATTAATGAATACTACGGTAAAAAAGGTGTAAGAACGCTTTCTTTGATTACAGCCGGATTAATTGCCTATGCATTTGTTGTTTTATTCTTTGCAATTAATATCAATGCATCCTCAGTTTCATTAGTCACTAACGAACAATTTACAGCTGTTTTTGGTCAATCTATGTGGATTATAGTAGGAAGTATTGTTGCATTTTTAGTAGGTCAAATGATAGATGTATTTATTTTTTGGACACTTCGTAACAAGACAGGAGGGAAGTTAATATGGCTCAGAACAACAGGTTCTACTGCGGTTTCGCAATTTATAGATACTTTTTTAGTAGTAGGAATTGCGTTTTGGTTGCCGGGGAAAATGACTACAGAGGTTTTTATAAATGTGGCTTTAACAGGATATACCTTTAAGTTACTAGTAGCTATTGGTTTAACCCCACTTATTTATGCCGGTCATGCTCTAATTGATAAGTATTTTGGGCAAGAAGCTCAAATTGTGCTTAAAGAAACTGCAGAAGAGGTTCTTCATCATAAAGTAAAAGAGTAAATATTTTTTATTATTGATAAAAATTTTGCATCTTTGCCTCGCTTAAAAAGTTCGGGGTGTAGCGTAGCCCGGTATCGCGCCACATTTGGGATGTGGAGGTCGTCAGTTCGAATCTGGCCACCCCGACAAAAAAGACAAAAAAAGAGAGCAATTTATTAATTGCTCTCTTTTTTTATGCCCAAAATATTGGTTTACCACTATATTTATAAGCGGTAAACCAACATAAATTTAGTTCTCTTCCTTCTTATTCTTTTTTGGAGTTTTTGGCTTTGTATTTTTAAATTTCAACTCACTTGTTTCTTTATCAAAATCAACCTCAATAGAATCTCCTTCTGTTAAGTTAGATTTGATAATTTCTTCTGCCAATGGATCTTCTAAATGCTTTTGAATCGCCCGTTTCAGTGGACGTGCCCCAAATTGAGAGTCATAGCCTTTTTCTACAATAAACTTTTTCGCTTCTTCGCTAATTTTAGCTGTAAATCCCATTTGTGCAATTCTGTTTATTAGACCAACTAATTCTACATCCAAAATCTTAGTCATATCTTCCTGGCTCAATGAGTTAAACATAATAACATCATCAATCCTGTTTAGGAATTCCGGAGCAAATGCTTTGCGCAATGCACCTTCTATAACACCTTTTGAATGATCGTCTGCTTGGCTTACTTTCGCACTAGTTCCAAACCCTACTCCTTGTCCAAAATCTTTTAATTGTCGAGAGCCAATATTAGACGTCATTATAACAACGGTGTTTTTAAAATCAATCTTTCTTCCCAAACTATCGGTTAATTGACCCTCATCTAAAACTTGTAACAATAAATTGAATACATCCGGATGCGCTTTTTCTATCTCATCTAACAACACAACTGAGTATGGTCTTCTACGCACTTTTTCTGTCAGTTGTCCACCTTCTTCGTACCCAACATATCCTGGAGGAGCACCTACTAAACGAGAAACAGCGAATTTTTCCATGTATTCGCTCATGTCAATTCGCACTAACGCATCATCGTTATCAAACATATAGCGTGATAATATTTTTGCAAGCTGTGTTTTCCCAACACCTGTAGGGCCTAGAAACACAAATGTTCCAATAGGTTTATTAGGATCTTTTAATCCCGCTCTATTGCGCTGTATTGCTTTTACAATTTTTTTAATTGCATCATCTTGCCCAATTACCTTGCCTTTTAGCTCATCGTACATTTTCATTAACTTATTGCCTTCTGTTTGTGCAATACGTTGCACCGGCACACCAGTCATCATAGCAACTACTTCTGCTACATTATCTTCGGTAACTTGTACTCGGTGTGTTTTGCTTTCTTCTTCCCAAGATTTTTTTGCGGCTTCCAGCTGTTCTAGCAATTGTCTTTCCGTATCTCTTAATCGAGCAGCTTCTTCGTATTTTTGACTGCGAACAACCTTGTTTTTTTCTTCCTTTATATCTTCAATTTTTTTCTCGATTTCCAACACGTTCTTCGGAACATTAATGTTGGTAATATGTACACGAGATCCTGCTTCGTCCAAAGCATCAATTGCCTTGTCGGGCAAATGTCTGTCGGTTATGTAACGAGCTGTTAGCGTAACACATGCTTTTAATGCCTCATCAGAATAAGTTACACTATGATGATCTTCGTATTTAGACTTAATGTTATTTAAAATCTGAATTGTTTCATCTACTGTAGTAGGCTCTACCATTACCTTTTGAAAACGTCTTTCTAAAGCACCATCTTTTTCTATGTATTGACGGTACTCATCTAATGTTGTTGCTCCAATACATTGTATTTCTCCGCGCGCCAACGCTGGTTTAAACATGTTTGACGCATCTAAAGAGCCCGATGCTCCACCGGCTCCAATTATGGTATGTATTTCATCAATAAACAAAATTACATCAGGAGATTTTTCTAGCTCATTCATTACGGCTTTCATTCGCTCTTCAAACTGACCGCGGTATTTTGTACCGGCAACTAAAGAAGCCAAATCTAGCGTAACTACTCGTTTTCCAAACAATACGCGCGACACCTTTTTTTGAATTATGCGCAACGCCAAACCTTCTGCAATTGCTGATTTTCCAACACCCGGTTCTCCAATCAATATCGGATTGTTTTTCTTTCTACGGCTTAAAATTTGAGATACACGCTCTATCTCCTTTTCTCTTCCTACAATAGGATCTAATTTGCCTTCTTCGGCCGCTTTTGTTAAATCACGTCCAAAATTATCTAATACCGGGGTTTTAGATTTAGAGTCGGTTGTTTTTTTAGCACCTGCGCTGAACGAACCTGCATCATCATCATTATCGTCATCAGCCGGATTAGCAGGAAACTCTGCTTTAGGATCAATTGTCATATTTTCTAGTTCTTGTTTAATAGTTTCGTAGTCAACACCATATTTGTGTAACGATTTTGTTGCTACATTATCTTCATCCTTTAAAATAGATAACAACAAATGTTCTGTTCCAATTACAGGACTCTTAAATAATTTAGCCTCCAAATAGGTTATTTTTAAAGCCTTTTCAGCTTGCTTGATTAATGGGATGTTACCCATGTTCGTGTTTTTCTTAGTGGTAACAGCAATCGATTGTTCTACCGTTTTTCTAAGTTCCGGAATGTTTACTTGCAATGCTTTCATTAAGCGAATTGCCATGCCTTCTCCCTCTCTTATAATACCTAGTAGCAAGTGTTCTGTTCCAATATAATCATGACCAAGTCGTAAAGCCTCTTCGCGACTAAATGTAATAACATCTTTAACTCTTGGTGAAAATTTAGCTTCCATATATGATGGTTTTTAGAATATTCCTAAATATAGTTATTTATCAATACAATAAATATACTAGATGCTAAGAAATAGAGCTTCTTTACGCCATATTTTTATCAACAAGCATTGTTAATAATGTTGATAATTAAGGGGGGCTTAAAATGCCCTTTTAAGGTAGGTTTTTTGTATCTTCGGAAGCTTTTTTACTAACAATTTTAACTTCAACTAAAGACACGTATATACTATGCAACACGAGGGAGAAAAAATAGTTCAAATTAATATTGAAGATCAAATGAAAACCGCTTACATAGACTATTCTATGTCGGTAATTGTATCTCGTGCGCTGCCCGATGTGCGAGATGGATTGAAACCTGTGCACAGGAGAGTTTTATATGGTATGATGGACTTAGGAGTTCTTGCAAACAGGCCTTATAAAAAATCAGCAAGAATTGTCGGTGAGGTTTTGGGTAAATACCATCCACACGGAGATAGCTCTGTGTATGATGCAATGGTGCGTATGGCGCAAGAATGGTCGTTGCGTTATCCGTTGATTGATGGTCAAGGAAATTTTGGATCAGTAGATGGTGATAGTCCAGCAGCAATGCGTTACACAGAAGCTAGATTTAAAAAAATAGCAGAAGAAATGATTGCCGATATCGACAAGAATACTGTTGATTTCCGCCCTAATTTCGATGATTCGTTAGAAGAGCCTACTGTTTTCCCAACGCGTATTCCCAACTTATTAATTAACGGTTCGTCCGGAATTGCAGTGGGTATGGCTACCAACATGCCTCCACACAATCTTACCGAAGTAGTTGGTGCAACTATAGCGTATATTGATAATAGAGATATTGATATTGCCGGAATAATGCAATATATCAAAGGGCCGGACTTCCCTACAGGCGGACTAATATATGGAATGCAAGGTGCGAAAGATGCGTTGGAAACAGGTCGTGGTCGCGTAATGATGCGTGCGCGTGCCGTTATTGAAACACACAACGATAGAGAGCGAATTATTGTAACAGAAATTCCTTATCAAATCAATAAAGCTGAAATGATTAAAAAGACAGCTGATTTGGTAAATGAAAAGAAAATAGAAGGTATCTCCGATATCCGTGATGAATCGGATAGGGAAGGTATGCGAATTGTGTATGAATTAAAACGCGATGCTATTGCAAACGTAGTACTAAATAATTTATTTAAATACACCGAACTTCAAACATCCTTTAGTGTAAATAATATTGCGCTAGTTGCAGGAAGACCAATGATGCTGAATGTAAAGGATATGATATCCTACTTTGTTCAGCACAGACACGAAGTTGTAGTAAGAAGAACACAATACGAATTAAACGAAGCAGAGAAACGTGCGCACATATTACAAGGCTATTTAATTGCGCTTGATCACTTAGACGAAGTAATTAAATTAATCAGAGAATCGGCAACTCCACTGGATGCGCAAAATGGATTAATGACAAACTTTGGCCTTAGCGAAATTCAATCCAAAGCAATTTTGGAAATGCGTTTGCGTGTATTAACAGGGCTTGAAAGAGATAAGATAAAAGAAGAGTTTGATGAAATAATGAAACGTATTTCTTACTATAAAGAAGTATTGGCAAACGAAACATTACGTTATCAAATTATAAAAGATGAACTTATTGAGATAAAAGAAAAGTACGGAGACGAGCGTAAAACAGAAATTGTTTTAAATGCCGAGGAGTTTAGCATGGAGGATATGATAGCCGATGAAGAAGTTGTGATTACGATATCGCACATGGGCTACATAAAACGCACCTTACTTAACGAATATAGACGCCAAAATAGAGGCGGAATGGGCTCTAAAGGCAGTGCTACTAGAGACGAAGATTTCTTAGAGCATTTATTTGTTGCATCTACTCACAATTATTTAATGTTTTTTACCGAGAAAGGGCAATGTTATTGGTTACGTGCGTTTGAAATTCCGGAAGGCACGAAAGGTTCTAAGGGTAGAGCAATACAAAACTTAATCAACCTTGCTCCTGATGATAAGGTTAAAGCGTACATAAAAGTTAAAAATCTTTCTGACGAAGAGTACCTAAATAATAATTACATTATTATGTGTACTAAAAACGGAATCATTAAGAAAACTACATTAGAAGCTTATTCTCGTCCTCGCCAAAATGGTATAAATGCCATTACTGTAAGAGATGGAGATATTTTGTTAGAAGCACTTTTAACAAATGGTAAGAATGAAATTATGTTGGCTTCTAAACAAGGTAAAGTAGTTCGTTTTAATGAATCTACCGTAAGACCAATGGGCCGAAACGCTTCTGGTGTGCGTGGAATTAATTTAGACGATGAAGGCGGGAATACCAATGAAGTAATTGGAATGATAGCAGTAGATGATCCAACAAAACATGTATTGGTTGTTGCCGAAAAAGGATTTGGAAAACGCTCCGACCTTGACGAATATAGAATAACTAACCGAGGTGGTAAAGGTGTTAAAACCATCAATATTACAGAGAAAACAGGCGAATTGGTTGCTATAAAAGATGTTACCGATAAAAACGATTTAATGATTATTACCAAATCGGGTATCATTATTCGTTTGGCAGTAGCCGATTTACGTGTAATTGGGCGTGTTTCACAAGGTGTTAAATTGATTAACCTAAAAGAGGAAGATAGTATTGCTGCGGTTGCTAAAATTGATGTAGATGAGGAGTCGGAAAAGGAAAGTTTAGACTCAACAGATACCCCTCAGACACCTGTTGATTTGGATAATTCCCCTAAAACAGATAATTTGGAATAGTTTTTGTAACTTCCTTTTACTAAATGGAAGTTACATTTACCCTCCCCCTCGAATAATAGAGATACAAAGTAAAAATTAACAAGTAAATTATAATATGAAAAAAGCCCTAAAACTAGTTGCTGTAACTGCTTTAGTAGCAGGAAATATTTTTGCTCAAGGCACAGGAACCACCTTAATTGAAAAAGCCGAAGCAAAAGCAGATGGTTTAATTATTCCGTACGAAAAGTACAAACTATCCAACGGATTAACCATCATTGTAAATGAAGATCATTCTGATCCTAAAGCTTATGTGGCGGTAACTTACAAAGTTGGATCTAACCGCGAAACTATTGGTAAAACGGGTTTTGCGCACTTGTTCGAGCACATGTTATTTCAGGGCTCTAAACATGTGAAAGATGAACAGCATGAAAAAATTATAGTGGATGCCGGAGGTCAGATGAACGGCAATACTAATTTTGATAGAACGCATTACTTTGAGGTTTTACCTAGTAACAATGTCGAAGCTGCTATGTGGTTGGAGGCAGATAGAATGGGGTATTTTTTAGATTCGTTAACATCTAGAAAATTTGAAATACAACGAGATGCAGTGAAAAACGAAAAGGGGCAAGGTGATAATAGACCTTATGGATTAGTGGCAGAAATGTTATTTCAAAATCTTTTTCCGTACAAGCATCCTTATAGTTGGTTGCCTATAGGTTACATCGAGGATTTAAACAGAGTACAAGTAGAAGATGTTCGCAATTTCTTTTTGCGTTGGTATGGTCCAAATAATGCAATACTAACTGTTGCCGGAGATGTAGATACCAAGCAGGTAGTTGCTTGGGCAGAAAAGTATTTTGGTAATTTTAAACAATGCCCTCCGGTAACCAAAATGAAACCCAATTCTCCTATACTACCAACAAATAAATATGCTAGCTACAGAGATAATGTTTATTTGCCTATTACTATTAGGGCATTACCTACTGTACCACAATATCATAAAGACGAGCCAGCGTTGAATTTGTTGGCAGACATGATGGGTGGAGGAGAAGCTTCTATTATGTACAAAAAATTTGTTAAATCTGAAAAGGCTTTATCTGTAAGTGTCGTTGCTGAAAATTTAGAGTTAGCAGGTTTTTTTCAAGTGGAGGTTGATTGCTATGCTCCCGATGATTTACTAAATCCAAACTTGGACAAACTATTTAATGATAACGAATCCTTATTGAAGGAGACTTTTGAGGAGTTTGAAAAAACAGGGATAACAGACGAGGCATTACAACGATCTAAAGCAAAAAAGGAAACGGGTATTATAGCATCTATTCAGGATATTGAAGATAAAGCTCAAATATTAATTGATTGGGAGCGCTTAGCTTCTAAAGGCTATAATTTACAGGATGAATTGGATAGATATAAAAATGTAACCAAAGATGATATTACACGTGTATTTAATAAATATATAAAAGGTGCTGGGGCGGCCGTAATTAATGTGTATCCTAACTATACCGATAAAAAAGATACTATTAAAAGTGTAAATCCTTATTTAAATGTTACGGTAGATGATTCAAAGGAATATGCTAATTTGAAATATGAACCCGCAACAGAAAAGTTCGATTGGTATAAAGTTCCTACTCCATCAGCTTCTAAAACACCTCCTGTTCCTGATTTTTATCAAAAAACACTGACTAATGGTTTGAAAATGACTGGAACAAAATACAGCGAAACTCCTACTGTAGAAATAGTAATTGAAATTGATGGTGGAGATTTGGTGTTAAAAGATTCAAAAAAAATAGGATTGGCTGCACTCACATCCGCGGTGATAAGCGAGGGATCTACCGTGAAATACAAATCGGATGATTTTGTAAAAGAATTGGAGAAATTAGGCAGTTATGTTTCTGTTTCTGCTGACAAAGAGAAAACCTATGTTTCTTTGTTTTGTTTGAAAAAAAATCTAGATGCATCATTGGTATTATTGGAGGAAAGATTGTTCAACACTGTTTTCGATGAAAAAGAGTTTAAGCGTATTCGAAAGCAATTTAAACAATCATTGAGATCTCAGAATGACGATCCTAATCAAATGGCTCAAAAAGCATTTGATAATATTGTGTATGGCAACAGTATTTATGGTTCACATGCTACAGCAAAAAGTATTTCCGGATTAGAATTTGCTGATGTAAAAGAATATTACAACTCGTATTATTCCCCTTCTGTCTCTAACCTAGTAATAGTAGGTGATATAACAGAAGCCGAAATACTTCCGAAGCTAGAGTTTTTAAATAAGTGGAAGGCTAAAGAAGTAAAAGTACAACCAACTGTGGATTTACCTGTATTGAAAGAATCACAAGTATATATTGTGGATAAGCCATTTGCTAAACAATCCGTTTTTGCAATGGGGCATTACTCATTACCTTATGATGCAACTGGAGATTATTTTAAGAATACAGTATCTACATTTGCTTTTGGTGGCGGAATGTTGAACAGTAGATTAAATCTGAATTTACGCGAGGCGAAAGGCTATACCTATGGTATTTATGGTGGATTTGGTGCGACAAAACATATCGGTGAGTTTGCCATTAACGCAAGTATAAAAAGATTTAATACTGGAGATGCATTAGTGGAAATTAATAAAGAATTGAATAACTATGTAAACAATGGTCCTACAGAAGAAGAGGTTTCATTTACAAAAAATGCCTATTTCAATGGGCAATCTATTAAATACGAAACTTCAGGTCAAAAGGCTCGCTTTTTATTAAACATCGCTAATTATAATCTACCAAAAGATTACACTAAAACTCAGATGGAAATTTTAAATAAAATGACACGTGAGGATATGGCACAACAGGTTAAGAAATTCGTTAAGCCAAATAATATGGCCATTGTAATTGTTGGGGATAAGGAATATGTGAAAAAGCAATTGGATAAAGTTGATTTGGGTAAAACCAAGGTAACTGTTAGTAATATGAAGTTTGAATAAGACTGTACAATGTATTAGGTACAATGAACAAGAAATGTTAAATCGCTTTCATTGTACTTAATACAAAATACTTTGTCCTAAAAATATCTATATGAGAAAAATAGTATTAATACCGCTGGTAGTTTTGGCAATGACCGTTTCGTTGTTTGCTCAAAAAAATAATTTAAATACAGCCTATAGTGCACTTAACTTGAAAGAGCTGGATAGAGCTAAAGCGGCTATAGATGCAGCTTCTGTGCATGAAGAAACAAAGAATATGACCAAAACATGGTTGTATCGTGGTAAAATCTATTTAAAAATTGACGATGATAAGGACAAATACAAAAATTTAGATCCCGATTCAAAGGAAAAAGCATTCGAAGCTTTTCTAACTTGCTTAAAGCTAGATAAAGACAAAGTATATGAAAAAGAGGTAATTCCAGATTTTATGGCCAGTGCTGCACGCCTTAGTAATAAAGGGATGCAAGCAATCGCAAACAAAGAATACGATAAGGCTGTACGGTATTTTTATTTGCTAAATCAAGCGTTTGAGTTTGATAAGGACAATGGATTGGCACAACGAAATATTACAAAAGATGGAATTACATATAATTTGTACTTGGCCGCACTTCAAACTAAAGACTATGCCACTGCTGAGGCTAATTTGCAAAAGCTGATTGATAATGGCTATAAAGATCCGAATATCTACATAGACATGAGCCAACTTTTTTTGCTTAAGAGAGATACTATTAAAGGCTTGTCTTATCTAGAGAAGGGGCGTATGGTGTTTGATGACAATGTAAACTTGATTAATGCAGAGTTAGCAATTTATATTGCCCAACGAAAAACGGATGCTTTGTTAGAAAAAACAAATAAGGCTATTGAAATAAATCCTGACAACGAAATTTTGCATTTTATTGTTGGTTCTGTTTATGATAAAAAGAAAGAAATGGAAAAAGCAGAAGCAGCCTATAAAAAAGCAATAGAAATTCGTCCGGATTATGGAGATGCTAACTATAATTTAGGTGTTATGTATTACGCAAAGGGTGTTGATTGGAACAACAAAGCCAATGCGTTACCTCCGGATCAAACAGCTAAATTTAAAGATTACGAATCAAAACGTGATACAGAATTTAAAAAGGCAATTCCTTATTTAGAAAAGGCTGTGGAGGCTTTCCCAACCGACAAATCAACTATTCAGGCATTAAAAAAAATGTACGTGAGTACAGGTGATACTGAAAAGTATAACCAACTAAAAGAAAAAGAAAAAAAATAATTTGTGAAGTTCATTAATTTATAAATGTGCTAAGTCTTTCCTTTATGAAAACTTTTCGTCTTGTATCTTGCTTCTTAATTCTATATTCTTCTTTAAATAGTCAAAACAAAAATGTTATTTCGGCATGGAAGTATTTAAAGGATTTTCAGGATTTTCAAGAAGAGCCTTCCTTGCTAAAAGCAAAAGAAACCATCGAGCCTGCTATACTTGATGCGGAAACCAAAGATGATGCTAAAACTTGGTTGTACAGAGGTAAAATATACCATGCTATTTTTGATAACAATTATAGAAATGAACTTGCTAAACAAAAAGCAGAGCCCGATAATTCAAAAAAAGCACTTATTGCATATCAAAACACAAATTCATTGGAGTTAATAACTGCATACGAATCGTATAAAAAATGCATAGAGTTAGATGCGAAAAAACAGTACAAAGACGAAGTTGCTCAAAAACAAAAAGAGTGTGCTATTCATTTCGAAAACAAAGGCATCACAGCATACAATAATAAAGCACTTGAAGATGCTCTAAAAATGTTTGAAACAGCATTTGAATGTAATACTATCATGGGGAAGGTGGATACCGTAAATTCAAACAACGCTGCTATTGTTTCAGAAAAATTGGGGAATTTTTCGAAGGCTAAATCTTTGTATGAGAAATTAATTGATATGAAGTTTGGCAAGGCGAATACCTATTCAGCTTTGATTACCGCGTGTTACAATTTAAAAGATACAGCTTCTGCTGTTAGCGCCATGACAAAAGGGAGACAAGCTTATCCGAATGACCCCAATTTATTAATTACAGAAACCAATTATTTTTTACGAGTTGGAAAAAACAAGGAAGCATCTGACAATTTAGATAAAGCAATAAAGAATAATCCTACAGATGCCAACTTGTATCTTGTATTGGGCAATATTTACGACAATTTAGCAAACCCCAAGGATGCAAAAGGCGAAGATGCTCCTAAGCCTGCAAACTACCAAGAATTATTTAGCAAAGCAGAGTCTAATTATAAAAAAGCAATTGAACTAAATCCTAAATTTTTTGATGCGCTTTACAACTTAGGAATTCTTTATAACAATGTAGGGGTAAGTATTAGTAAAAATGCTGATAACATAATGGATCACGCAAAATTTGCAGTTCAGAATAAAAAGGCAGATGAAGAATTTGCAAAAGCAATTCCTTATTTAGAAAGTGCTTTGGAGATTAACGGGAAAGACAACAATACGCTATTTGCTTTAAAACAGCTATATACACGTACCTCACAAAAAGATAAATTAGATAGAATAAATAAGTTGATGGGTACAACCAATTAATCTACGGTTGTAATATTTTCTGATACTTATTGCTATTCCCCGGATTTATATCCATTAATAATGCAGATACCTTTGTTCTATCTGCAGGGTCGGCTTGTTTAAATACATTTACCAATTCATCTACTTTAGCATAGAATAGCACTTGCATATTAAAAGAAAGCGGACGTAGTTTGTGTATTGCCTTCAATCCTTCTAAACTTTCCATCATTACAGACCTTCCTTGCGGAGGATTGTTACTCATTACATCCAAGCCCAGTCGGTGGTATTTATAAGTAAATTCTCGTATTGGGTAATATAATTTATCCAATAAATTTTCTACCAACCAGTATCTGTTTTTGTTGCCATCAAAGCTTTTCCAACCTTTTTCTGTAGCATTTTGAGCATTGGCTACTACCTTTTGTGCTTTTACAAGATAAGGTGTGCCGCCACTTAATGAAAAAGAGTCGTAATCCATTGCTATAATAATATAGGCGTAATAA